>JAFEFR010000390.1 GCA_018240485.1 Pseudomonadota bacterium | reverse complement strand
CCAGGCGCGCGACCACGGGGATCGTCAAACCGACCTCCTTGACGGCGCCGATAATGCCTTCGGCGATCAAGTCGCAGCGCACGATGCCGCCGAAGATGTTGACCAGAATGCACTTGACCTTGTCCGAGGAGAGAATCAACTTGAACGCCTCGGTCACGCGCTCCTTGGTCGCGCCGCCACCAACGTCGAGGAAGTTCGCCGGCTCTGCGCCATTGAGCTTGATCACGTCCATCGTCGCCATCGCGAGGCCGGCGCCGTTGACCATGCAGCCGATGTTGCCATCCATGGTGACGTAGTTGAGGTTGTGCTTGACCGCAACCGCCTCGGCCGGGTCTTCCTGCGACTCGTCGCGCATCGCGGCGAGGTCGGCATGGCGGAACTCGGCGTTGTCGTCGGAGTTGACCTTGCCATCGAGCGCGACGAGGTCGCCGGCCTTGTTGATCGCGAGCGGGTTCAATTCGACGAGGGCCAAGTCTTTCTCGTTGAACAGCTTGTACAGGCCGAGCATGATCTTGGTTAGCTGGCCGGCCTGCTTGGCGTTGAGCCCCATCGCGAAGCCGAGTTGGCGGCACTTGTACGGCTGCAGGCCTTCGACGAAGTTCACTTCGAGGGTGTGGATGTCCTCGGGGTTTTCGCGCGCAACCTGTTCGATGTCGACGCCGCCGCGTGCGGAGGCGATGAACGCCACCGATTTGGTGCCGCGATCGACGAGTACGGACAGGTACAGTTCCTTGGCGATGTCGCTGGCCTCGGTGATCAGCACCACATTGACTGGCAACGCGCGACCGCCCGACTGGTACGTTTCCATCGTCGTGCCGAGCATCTTGGCCGATGCCGCCTTCACATCGCCGAAGGTCTTGACCAACTTGACACCGCCGGCCTTGCCGCGACCGCCGGCGTGGATCTGCGCCTTGACCACCCATTCGTCGCCGCCGAGCGCTTTCGCGGCCTCGACTGCCTCTTCCGGCGTTTTCGCGATCTTGCCGGGGGGAACGGGAATTCCATAGTCAGCAAAGAGCTGCTTGGCCTGATACTCGTGGAAATTCATGCGAACACCTTGGGGGGGAATGACGAAAGCCGCAGCGCAAAACGCCCGACGGGTCGTATATTGTGATGAATCGGCGGGGTAAAAAAAAGTCCGCGTTCAGCGTATCGGCGGAATCGTGCGAAATGCAGCGTGACCCAATACCCCACCCACTGCCCGCAACGAGCCGCGAACGCTTATACTTGCGCCAGGGGACGCCGTCGCGCAAACAAAGGACTTCCGACCGTGGCCGTTGCCGTTGTTCAATCCGGTCTTGCCTCCCGCTTCTCGAGCGACTCGGAGACGACTGCGCGGGAATTCTATTTTTTCAATCTCTTCCGCGTGCTCGAAGCGTGCATCATCGTCACGCTGATGTTCAGTCCCTATGCGCTCGCCTGGGTCGAAATCGCCCATCCAGAGCTCGGTCGCGGCACGGCGCTGTTCTATCTGTTGTTCGCCGTGCTTACCCTCGCCTTCGCCACGCGCGAAGCGCGCTATTTGCGCTTCTGGGCCGACACCTCGCTGGTTGTCGACATCGTCGTCTGCGCGGTGGCGATGTTTTCGATCCATCGCCAGTTCATCAGCATCGCGCTGCTGCTGCTCGTCAATCTTGGCGGCGCGGCGACGCTGCTGCCACGTCAGACGTCGTTTTTCTTCGCCGCCCTCGCCACGTTCGGCGTATTCAGCCAATGCATCCTCGGCAATCTGTTCAATCAGGATGAGCGCGAAATCATCGAAGCCGGCATCTGCGGTCTCGCCTATTTTTCGGTCACCGCCCTGTGCTTGTTTCTGGGTCGGCGCATGCGCGATTCGGAGGCCTTGGCGAGCCGGCGCGGCAGCGACCTGCGCAATCTCGCCCAGATCAACGAATTGATCATCCGCCGCATGAAAACCGGTGTCCTCGTGGTCGATGGCGGCAACATCGTGCATCGGTGGAACGAATCGGCCGCCGCGTTGATCGGCAACCCAACCGATCGGCACAACGATCTGGGGCGCATCGCACCGGAATTGTCGCGCCGCCTCTATCACTGGCGCACGCAGCGCAAGACCGACAACAGCCCGATCGCGTTCGCCGCCGGGGCGCCGGAGGTGATCCCGCGATTTACCCGCATGACCTCCAACGACGATGAAAACGTGCTGATTTTCCTCGACGACACCTCGCTGGTTTCACGCCGTGCCGAGCAACTCACGCTGGCCTCGATGGGCCGTCTCGCCGGCTCGATCGCGCACGAGATCCGCAACCCCTTGGCGGCGATCAGCTACTCGGCGCAGCTGCTCGCCGAATCGGAATCGATGGATCAATCCGACCGGCGCATGATCGAAATCATTCGCAACCATGCCGGACGCGTGAATGAAATCGTCGAAAACATCCTGCATCTCGCCCGGCGCGAACGTTCGATGCCGGAATGCATCGAACTCACCGCCTGGACGGAGCGATTCATCACCGAATTCAAAACCACGATCGACATTGGCGCGAACAGCCTCACGAGCAAGCCGCAAAAGTCGAGAGTGGATACACTGGTCGATCCCAAACCAGCTGCATCAGGTCGTCTGGAATCTCGTGCAAAACGCGCTGCGCTATGGCCACGCACCGGGCGAACCGGCAAGAGTGAGCCTGATCGCGCGACAGTCGAGCGACAACGGTTTGCCGATGCTCGACGTGGTCGATCGCGGCCCCGGCATTCCGAGCAAGGTCGCAGCGCAGATTTTCGAGCCTTTTTTCACGACGCACGAACTCGGCACCGGCCTTGGCCTGTATCTGGCTCGCGAGATGTGCGTAGCCAATCTGGCCTCGCTCGATTATCTTCCGCTGGCGGGTGGCGGCAGTTGTTTCCGCATCACCTTCGCCCCGCCGCCGACCTCCTCCTTTTCATGAGCCCGTGCCGACGCGCGCACGCAACACGCCTATACCCGAATCGATTCTGCCGATGAGCGAACCCGCTGCCCTGATCGTCGACGACGAACGCGATATCCGCGAACTGCTTTCCATCACGCTTGGTCGCATGGGTTTGCGCGTGGATGCCGCCGCCAACGTCGCCCAAGCGAAGGCTTGCCTCGCTCAGACGCGCTACACGCTGTGCTTCACCGACATGATGCTGCCCGACGGCTCCGGCCAGGACATCGTCGAATGGATCGCAGACAACTACCCGCAAACGCCGGTGGCGATGATCACCGCCCATGGCAGCATCGACGTTGCCGTTGCGGCCTTGAAAGCCGGCGCGTTCGACTTCGTTTCCAAACCGGTGGACATCTCGATCCTGCGCCGCCTCGTCCAGGCCGCGTCCAAGCTCGCCGAAGAGAAGAACAGCGATGCGCCGAAAACCGATGCCTCGCGCCTGCTCGGCGACTCGCAGGTCATCACCCAGCTTCGTACGACGATCGGCAAGCTCGCGCGCAGCCAGGCACCGGTTTACATTTCAGGCGAGTCGGGCGTCGGCAAGGAACTCGTCGCCCGCCTGATTCACGAGCAGGGTCCGCGCAGTGCCGCGCCCTTCGTCCCGGTCAATTGTGGCGCGATCCCCGCCGAATTGATGGAAAGCGAATTTTTCGGCCACATGAAAGGCAGCTTCACCGGCGCGCAGGCCGACAAAATCGGGCTGTTCCAGGCTGCGGCCGGCGGCACCCTTTTTCTCGACGAGGTGGCCGATCTGCCCGTACACATGCAGGTCAAACTGCTGCGCGTGATTCAGGAAAAAGCCGTGCGCCCCATCGGCGGCCGTGCCGAACTGCCGGTCGATGTGCGCATCCTTTGTGCCACGCACAAGAATCTCGCTTCACTGGTCGAAGCCGGCCAGTTTCGCCAGGATTTGTACTACCGCATCAACGTGATCGAGTTGCGCGTTCCCGCGCTGCGCGAACGCCGCGAAGACATCCCCAAGCTCGCTGCACGCATTCTCGAACGGCTGGCGAAAAACGGCGACGGTACGCTCGCTCGCCCGAGCGACGAGGCGCTCGGCGCGCTACTGAAGTATGGGTTTCCCGGCAACGTGCGCGAACTGGAAAACGTCCTCGAACGCGCGGTCGCCTTGTGCGAAAACCATCTGATCTCCATCGAAGACCTGCAACTTCAGGCGCGCGCACCGGTGTCGGCATCGATGCCAACACTCGCGGCGACGGCACATGTCGCAATAGCGGCGACGAACGACAGC
>JAFEFR010000038.1 GCA_018240485.1 Pseudomonadota bacterium | reverse complement strand
GGCGCAGCCGGAATTGCCGGCTTCGGCAACGGCGCCGGAGGCAATGGCGGTGGTGGCGGAACCGGCGGCTCGGGTGGCGGTGGCGGCAGCGGCGGCGCGGGCGGCAGCGCCCCCCACGGCAGCGCAGGCATGCAAGGTGCCGGCGGCAACGGCGGCAACGGCGGCAATGCGGGCATGTCGGGAGACGGCGGCAGCGGCGCGACGGGTACGGCGGCGACACCGACCGGTGGCAACGGCGGCAACGGCGGCAACTCGGGAACGCCCGGCCCAGGCGGCGCCGGCGGCGCGGGCAGCGTTGCCGGTAGCGTTGGCGGCGGCGGCAGTCCCTCCACGACCGGCGGCAATGGCGGAGCGGGCGGCAAGGGTTTCAGCAGCACGACGCCCGGCGCCAATGGCGGCAATGGTGGTAGCGGTGGTATTGGCGGTGTCGTAGGTAACGGCGGCAGCGGCGGCAGTGGGGGCGATGGTGCCGCCGGCGCCGCCGGAGCGTTGGGTGCCACACTGGGCAGCAACGGCGGCAACGGCAACGCGGGCGGCACGGGGGGCAACGGCGGCGCCGGCGGCCCCGGTGGCTCGATCCACGGCAATGGTGGATCGGGTGGCGCGGGCGGCAATGGTGCGCTTGGTGGCAGCGGTGGCGACGGCGGCGTTGCCGCGTTTGGAACCAATGGTGGAACCGGCGGCAACGGCGGCAACGGCGGTGCCGGCGGCAACGCCGGTGTGGGCGGCACCGGCGGCATCGCTCCGGCTCCGGGTGGCGTTGTCGGAACCGGTGGCCAAGGTGGTGTTGGTGGCAGCGGCGGGTCGGGCGGCAGAGGGGCCGCGGGCGCCAACGGTATTCCCGTCAATCTCGTCGGCGGTGCCGGCGGGGCCGGTGGCATCGGGGGAACGGCGGGGCGTGGCGGCGATGGCGGCGTATCGGCCAGCGGCCCGGGCGGTACTGCCGGCGCAGGCGGCCTGGGTGGGGTCGGTGGTACCGGCGGCGCGGGCGGCAACGGCTACAACGACAACATCGCTCTGCACGGCAGCGGTGGAAAAGGCGGCGCCGGTGGATCGGCGGGAGTCGGTGGCAATGGTGGCAATGGCGGTGCGGGCACAACCCTCGGCGGCGGGGGCAGTGGCGGCAACGGCGCCAATGGAGGCAATGGTGGTAATGGTGGCCAAAACGGTGGCGGCAGCTCGGTGAATGGCAGCGGCGGCAGCGGCGGTGCGGGCAGCGCCGGCGGCACGGGCGGGACCGGCAATCCGCCCGGGGCAAGCGGCACAACGGGCACTCCAGGCTCCTCCGGAACCAGCATGGTGCAGCCAGCGCCGGTCATCACTACGGCAGTGCCGGGTTTGTTCGGCGTGCGTGCGCTGGTCATGGCCGGCGTGTTCGCGTCCGTCGGCAACGGTCTGCCGTCATCGGGCACGCTGAAAACCTCGCCCATGGCGATGCCCATGGCAACACCCGCAGGCGCACCCGGCGGGCCCGGCGTCGCCTCGACCGGCAACGCGCAAGTCACCACGTACGGAAACATTTCCGGCGGGCTCGCCGCCGACGGCAGCACCCGCGCCAATGCCGTGTCCTTCAGTGGCGGCGGCAATACGCTGACATTGGAAAACGGCTACAGCTTTACCGGACTCGTGGTGAGCGGCGGCGGCGACATATTGGCGCTGGGCGGCGACAGCGTCGCGACCGGCGGCACCGGCGATGGCAGTTTCGATCTGTCGCAGATCGGCGCGAGCGCGCCGTTCCAGGGCTTCAGCACCTTCACCAAGACCGGCACCAGCACATGGACCCTGACAAATGCCAATGCGGCGACGAATTGGAACGTCGGCGCGGGGACGTTGTCCGTCAGCGGACACATCGGCAATGCCACTGTCGCCGGGGGAACCCTCGCCGGCACCGGAACGGTGGGCGCCATTGCCCTGAACAGTGGCGGCGTCATCGCGCCGGGCGGCTCGCCCGGCACGCTCAATGCGGCAAGCTTGAACTGGAACGGCGGCAGCTTCGCATTTCAGTTGGGCAGCACGGCGGCCGCGAGCGACTTGCTGGCCCTTTCGGGCGCGATGACCAAAACCGGCGGCAGCGGTTTCACATTCCACTTCACCAACGCCGCCGGCCCGCCGACACCGGGCGTCACCTACACCCTGATTACCTTTGCCAGTTCATCCGGTTTCAGCGTCAATGATTTCAGCGACGACTACAACGGCGGCGCGCCGTTGAATGGCAATTTCGTGCTGACGCCGACCGCGCTGCAATTCACGCTCGCCGCGACGGCGCAAACCCTGACCTTCGCCAACCCGGGAAATCAGCCGCTCAGTGCGGGCAGCATCTCGCTCAACCCGACCGCCAGCAGCGGCTTGCCGGTGAGTTTGAGTTCGTCCACGGCCACATGCACCGTCTCCGGCAATGGGCCGTTCACGGTGATCTTCGTCGCTGCCGGCACCTGCACCTTGACCGCGAGCCAGCCCGGCAATGGCACGACCGTCGCCGCCGCGACGCCGGTGAGCGTGAGTTTTGCGATTGCGGCTCCCGCCACGCCCGCGCCGACATTGAGCGAACGCCTGCTGCTCGTGCTCGGCGCATTGCTGGGCATCGGCGGTCTTGGCTGGATGCGTACGCGTAGCGGGCGGCCGTGAACCCGGCGCGCGCCTTGCCGCAACAGGTGGCAGGGGGTGCGCGCACGGCGTCACGCTCGTTGAATCGCGTCGCGATGTCGGGCGGCGGCGGAACGACCGCCTCCGCCGCGCATCACTTCATCGCAAGGGTCACCGCGATGCCCACCCACAGGGTCATGCCGACCCAGTGGTTGTTGCGAAAGGCGGCAAAGCACGCATCGCGGTCGCGGCTGCGCATGATCCAGAGTTGATAGGCGAACAACATCGCAGCGATCGCCACCGCAACGAAGTACGGCCAATGCAAGTGGCCGCGCTGGGCGACAAGAGTCATCGTCAGCAAAAAAGTGGCCATCAACACGCCAAGGATGGGCAAGTCCGCCTCGCCGAACAGGATCGCGGTCGACTTCGCGCCGACGCGCAGATCGTCGTCGCG
>JAFEFR010000389.1 GCA_018240485.1 Pseudomonadota bacterium | reverse complement strand
CCAGCCACGGCATGAACGAGGCGTTCTCGACCGGATCCCAGAACCACCAGCCGCCCCAGCCGAGCACGTAGTAGGCCCACCAGCTGCCGAGTGTGATGCCGAGGGTAAGAAACGCCCAGGCGACGTTGGTCCATGGCCGCGCCCAGCGAATCCAGGCGACGTCGAGCTCACCGCCGAGCAGCGCCGCGATCGCGAACGCGAACGCCACCGAGAAGCCGACATAGCCCATGTAGAGCATCGGCGGATGCATGATCAGGCCCGGATCCTGCAGGATCGGGTTGAGGTCGACGCCGTCGGCCAGCGCCGGCAGATGGCGCGCGAACGGATTCGAGGTGAACAGCGTGAAGGCGAGAAAGCCGAGCGAGACGAAACCGAGCACGCCGAGCACGCGTGCGATGAATGCATCGGGAAGATGCCGACTGAAATTGGCGAGGGCGAACGTCCACACGTTGAGGATCAGCACCCACAACAGCAACGAGCCCTCATGCGCGCCCCACACGGCGGAGAAGCGGTAGTACCACGGCAGGGCGAGGTTGGAATTCTGGGCGACGTACGCGACGGAAAAATCCTGCGTGAGAAAGGCGTAACTCAGTATGCCGAATGCCAGTGCGACGAAAACGAACTGGCCGGTGGCGATCGGTCGCGCGGTGGCGATCAGCGCCGGGTTGCCGCGCCAAGCACCGAGCAGTGGCAACACGCATTGCGCAAGGGCGAGCAGCAGCGCGAGGATCAGCGCGAATTGACCGAGTTCGGGAAGCATGCGGAGAACGTGGCGTACCGGCTTGGCGGGGGCGCTAGATTACGCGAGACGCGCGACGGATGCGAGAAAGCAAACGGCCCTCCCGCTTGCGCGAAGAGGGCCGTTGCAGCGATGCGGTGGAACGATCGCGATCAGGCTTTTTTCGCGTGCGCCGAACACCAACCCTTGGCCGCGACAGCCTTGCCGGGGAACAACTGGCAGCCGCCCCATGCGGCGGCACCGCCTTGGTAGAAGTTGCAGTTTGCGCAATCGTTGCCTGCGGCATAGGTCGGGAATTTGGCCTTGTCGGCCTTGGTCGCGTCCTCGACGTAGCCGAGCGTCTGCGCCGTCGCATCGGTCGGCGAAAGGTGCGGCAGGTCGGCCGCGCGCGCCTGACGCGGCAGGGCGGCAACGAGCGCGGCGGCACCGATCGCGGTGCTGGCGCCCGCGAGGAAGCGGCGACGGTTTTGATTCGCTATCAGGGAAGGGGATTGATCGATCTTGTTCATGATTCACCTTTGCTGGCAATGAAAATGCTGGCGATACGCGATTCGTTCGATGCCGGCTTTCCGCAGGTGATGCTGTGCGCGGAAACCAACCTCCGAATCGAGTCGTGCTCCAAGTGTACGCGCATGCCGATTCGGGATGAAGCGATTGCGCTTGCCCTGTGACGGATTGCCGCAACCCGCCAGCCGTTCGACGGTTTGCGAAAAGAAAAAAGCGGCCATCGCTGGCCGCTTTTCGATGGAGGCACACCGGTGCGCGGAACGCGTCAGTGCATTGCCGCACCGGCGGTGGCGTCACCCTTCAGACACGTGCTCATGAAGGACTTGCGCTCGTCGCCGTGCAGGGTTTTGG
Organism: Pseudomonadota bacterium; assembly: GCA_018240485.1. Taxonomy (GTDB): domain Bacteria; phylum Pseudomonadota; class Gammaproteobacteria; order Xanthomonadales; family Rhodanobacteraceae; genus Rudaea. Next base: position 20,439 of record JAFEFR010000389.1, on the reverse strand, counting down.
CCTTCGGGTCGGCATTGCAGGCCTTCATTTTTTCTTGCTGCGTCATCGGCTTGGCCGGCGCCGCAGCCGGAGCCGTCGAATCGGCTTTGGCGCAGGTGCTCATGAAGGATTTGTATTCATCGCCCTTCAAGCCTTTTGCGTGCGCGTCCTTGGCGCAGGCGCCGAGTTTCTGTTGTTGCGGCGTAGGGGTTTTTTCGGCGGCGCAAGTGGGGCCGGCGAGGAGAGCTGCGGCAAATGCGAAAGCGACAAGCGATACGGTTGCGGACTTCACGACGATCTCCCTTGGTTTGGCCGGCCTGATGCCGGGGCGGGGCCAAGTCTACGCCGCTTGTCGAGTCGATGAACACCGCCACGGTGGCGTTCGTCGTCATCCGTTCAGCCGGGTCGAGACGGCAGCGTGGGGGGGCTCGCCGCTGCGGACTACGCGGCCGCGTCGATCGCCTGCCGGGGGCCGTGCAGCAGCGACTGGCGCACGCTGTCGACGACCAGGTCGACTTCACCGGAAGTCACGGCGAAATGCGGCGTGAAGCGCAACGAATTGGTGCCGCCATGGATTACGCCGATGCCGTGTTCGCGCAGCCATTCTTCGGTGCTGCCGGCACCATAGCATTTGAATTGCGACGCCAGTTCGCACGAAAACAGCAGGCCCGTGCCCTGCACCTTGGTGATCAGCCCAGGCAGTTCTTTTTGCAGTTTTTGCAATTTGTCGACGAATTCGGCGCCACGCGCGCGCACGTTGGCGCGCAACGTCGGCGTGATCGCACCGAGCACGGCGCAGGCGGCATCGAGCGCACGTGGATTGGTGGTCATCGTGTTGCCGTAGATGCCGCTGCGATACAGCCCGGCGGCGCGTGCGTTCACGGCGAGCACCGACAGCGGATACTGACCGGCGCTGAGCGCCTTCGAGTAGGTTTCCATGTCCGGAGCGTCGAGCTTCTCGAAACCCGGGTAGTCGACGATGGAAAGCACGCCGTGCGCGCGCAACCCGGCCTGGATCGAGTCGACCATCAGCAGCGTGCCATGGGCGCGCGTGAGTTCGCGCGCGGCGGCGTAGAACTCCGGCGTCACCGCACGTCCGGGGTCGCCTTCCCCCATCACCGGTTCGAGCAGCATCGCTTCGATGAACCAACCGTTCTTCTCGGCATCGGCGAAAACCGCGCGCAGTTGGCCGACGTGGTACGGCTCGATCGTGATCAAGCTGTTTTCGTCGCGGAAGCTGGCGAGATTCTGCGCGTAGGCTTTGCGTGAGGAATCCGAATACACGGCCGGACGGTCGGTGCGACCATGGAACGCGCCCTTGACCGCGAGACGTTTGATCGTTTTGCCTGCGTGTTTGCCATTCGCATCGGTGGCGAGTTTGGCGTTGACGTCGGCGATGCGCAGGGCGAGGCCGACGGCCTCCGAGCCGGAATTCAGGCACAGGAAATTCGAGTAGGGCGAGCCGCCGCGCGCGTGCCCGATCTCGCGCTGGATGGCCCGCGCGAAGCGCAGTTGCGCGAGATTCGGCGTCATGATGTTTGCCATGACCTGCGGCGCGGCGAGTGCATCGAGTACCGCCTGCGGCGTGTGCCCGAGACCGAGCATGCCGTAACCGCCGACGTCGTAGATCACGGCGCCTTTGAGGGTCACGATCCACGGCCCGCGCGCGGCGATGGCAACGTACGGATTGACCGCGTCGGCCGCATAAAAATTGACGTAATCGGCCTGCACGCGGGCGATTTGCTCGTTTTCCGACAGAGACAAGAGGTCGGCGAATTCTTCTCGGGCATGCGCAAACAGCGCATGCGCAGCGTCGATCGCCGCAGTCAGATTCGCATCGTCGTGCATGCCGCGTTCGATCGCGGCATCGTCCAGCCCGCGCGTGCGGATGGCGCCACCGTGGCGACGCATTTCGTTGAGCTTGGCGATGGGCGACATGGCGATTTCTCCGTGCGTGATTCCGGCAAACGCGCAGCGCGCCGGCTATCGGCGCAAGACGATCACGGGAATTCTATTGAATGATGGCGGCCATCATAGTGCTTGGATTTGGTATGGCCGAGAACCAGTTCTTTTGCGATTCCCTGGGGCCAATGTCGAAGGCAATGGCATGACGAATGTCATCTTGTCGAACTGATATCGGCGACTTCACGGTGACCGCGGCGGAAGCGAGAATGTGCGCCATTCTTGCAAGGGGATCGATATGGGCGATGCCGTCGAAAACGTGGCGCAGCTGTCTGCGGCGGTGAAGCGATATGGCTCGACGCTGGCACTGGCCGGCGTCGATCTCGGCGTGCGGCGCGGCGAAATTCTGGCCTTGCTCGGGCCGAATGGTGCAGGCAAGACCACGGCGATCTCGCTGCTGCTCGGCCTGCTGCGCGCGGACAGCGGCGAGGCGTGTTTGTTCGGCATGGACCCCGCTTTGCGAGTGGCACGCCAGCGCACGGGAGTGATGTTGCAAAACACGTCGCTGCCGGACACGCTGCGCGTCGGCGAGCTGATCGACCTGTTTCGCAGCTACTACGCACGACCGCGCACGGTAGCCGACATCATTGCACTGTCGGGTGTTGGCGATCTGCTCGATCGCCGCTACGCGCAGTTGTCGGGTGGGCAACAGCGTCGCACGCAATTCGCGCTGGCAATCTGCGGTTGCGCCGAATTGTTGTTTCTCGACGAGCCGACGACGGGCCTCGACATCGAGGCGCGCGAGACAATGTGGCGCGCGATCCGCCGCCTCGTCGATGAGGGCTGCGCGGTCGTGCTGACCACGCACTATCTCGAAGAAGCCGAGGCGCTGGCGGATCGCGTTGTCATGATCGCCAAAGGCCGCATCGTCGCCGCTGGCAGCGTGAGCGACATGCGCGCACGCGTGGCGTCGCGACGTGTTCGCTGCGTGTCGACGCTGGCTCCCGACGCCATCGCAGGTTGGCCGGACGTGCGCAGCGTCGCGCGCGACGGCGAGCGGATGGACATCGTCACCGACAAAGCGGAAGCGGTCGTGTTGCGCTTGCTTCAGGAAGACGCCGCATTGAAAGAACTTGAGGTCGTGCGCGCGGGCTTGGCCGATGCCTTCGTCGAAATCACCCGGGAGGCGGCATGATGAAAACGACCGCCATGTCCGTTTCCATGCGCAACGACGCGCTGGGTGATGCCGTTCGTGCCTACGCGCTCGAAGCGAAGTACGAATTCCTGCGCGTGTTGCGCACGCCCGCATTCGCGATCCCATCGTTGCTGTTTCCACCGTTGTTCTATCTGTTGTTCGGCGTGCTGCTCAATCACGGCAACAGCGCGGCGGCGCACTATTTGTTCGCCACCTACAGCGTGTTCGGAGTGATGGCGCCGGGGTTGTTCGGATTCGGCGTTGCCGTGGCGACCGAGCGCGAACGCGGGTTGCTGGCCTTGAAGCGTGTCGCACCCATGCCGCCGGGAGCCTATCTTGCGGCGAAGATGGTGATGGCGATGGCGTTCGCGGCGATCATCTATTTCATGCTGGCGATCATGGCAGCCTCGCTTTGCGACGTGCGGCTCGCGCTGGCGCAATGGCTCGGTCTGGGTTTGATCGCAATCTCGGGCGTGCTTCCGTTCTGCGCGCTCGGGCTGGTCATCGGCAGTCGCGCGAATGCGGCAGCGTCGCCGGCGATCGTCAATTTCATCTACCTGCCGATGGCTTTTCTGTCGGGGCTGTGGATGCCGTTGTCGATGCTGCCGAAGTTCATCGGCGATATCGCCGTGCTGTGGCCACCGTATCACCTCGCCCAGCTTGCGCTCGCCGCGATGGGGCGCGAACATGCGGGCTCCGCGACGATGCATGTCGCATTTCTCGTCGCGTTTACAGCGATTTGTTTTGCCCTTGCGAAGCGCTGGCTGGCGCGAGCGACGTAGCCAGCATTGCAAGTGCTTTGGACTGGAACTCAGCATGAACGCCAACGGCCAGGTTGCTTCGCGTGCAGTGGCATGGATTCGGCGCTGGCTGACGCCCACGTCCGATTCGATCACAGCCTACCAGCATCCAGAAGGCGTATCGACCGGTGGGTGGATAATCAATTTCGTCTGGACCCTATGGTATGTCGTGGATGCGCTGTTCAATCCGCTCGCACGTGAATATTGGATGGTCACGATATTTGGATTCGTGGCTACGGTCGTATTGGCCTGGCTCGCGTTCACGCGCGCCGAGTGCTGGATGCGGGCATTTGGCGTCGCCTTGATCGCGCTTGGATTGGCGGTCATTCCATACAACCACAGTGGTGGTGTGACCAGCCTGGTCTATGCCTGTGTGGTTTTCGTCCACTACGGCAGAACCTCGCAACGCATCGCCTTGGCCGTAGCCGTTTGGCTGATCTTCATTCTCGATACCTTGTGGCTGCAAGGCTGGCCGCTCGCACTCGTAGTGTCGCTATCGCTGATGATGATGGGGGTCGTCGCGAGTATGTTGATGCGCGAACTCGCCGAACGACGCGGAGCGGAGTTGCGCCTGTCTCACGATGAAATCCGCCACCTCGCCGCCACCGCCGAGCGCGAGCGCATTGGCCGCGACTTGCACGATCTGCTTGGCCACACCCTGTCGCTGATCGCGCTCAAATCCGAATTGGCGAACCGGCTGTTCGATCGGGACGCAGCGATGGCGAAGCGCGAAATGACCGAAGTCGAACGCGTCGCGCGCGATGCGCTCGCGCAGGTGCGGCGCGCGGTGACCGGTATTCGCGCCGCCGGCATCGCCGCCGAAGTTGTTTCTGCCAAGTTGTTGCTCGAAGCGAACGGCGTTCGTCTGGATTGTGCGCTTGCGGATGTCGGCTTACCGATGGAAATCGAAACGGCGCTGGCGATGACGGTGCGCGAAGCGGTGACCAATATCCAGCGTCACGCGCGCGCAACCCAGGCGCGGATCGTGCTCGCTGCCAGTGCGGGCAATGTGATGCTGAGCATCGAAGACGATGGTCGCGGCGGTGCGATCGTCCCCGGTAATGGCCTTGGCGGCATGCGCGAGCGACTGGATGCCGTCGGCGTGCGTCTGACGATCGAGTCGCAGCGCGGCAAGGGAACGCGGTTGGTTGCGACGGTGCCGTTCGTACTGCCCGCGAGGTCGGACGATGCCGCCCCCGATTTTGCGGCACGCGAGATGGCGCTGAAACTTGCCGAATGACGGTGGTGGCACGGTCGTGGGGTGCACTGGGTTACCACACCGATACGATGCCCCGGCATGGGCGGTGGGAAAGCCCGTGCCGGAGCGTGGGAAGTGTGCGGCGACGGTATCGCGCGCCGAGCAGATCAAGGCGTGACGTGTTCCCAAACCTGGGTGCGACCGAGCAGGGAGAAGCCCTTGAAACCGCGCACTTGCAGGGTTTTGCCGTCGGCGGAGGGGGTCAGGATGCAGCCGTAGGTTTTGCCGTTTTTCGGATCGAGAATGGTGCCGCCGTCCCAGACGTTGCCGTCCTTCTTCATGTCCCAGATGATCGTCATGCCGAGGATGGGCTGATTCTTGCGCTCGCCGCTGCATTCCTCGCAGAGCGGGTTGGGGCCTTTGTCCGACTGCAGCAATTCCTTGATCTTGCCTACGACCGTGCCGTTGACCTCGCTGATTTCGACGATCGATTTCGGTTTGCCGGTGACATCGTCGATCGTGCGCCAATTGCCGACCGGCGTTGCGTCGAGCGCGAAGGCGGATCCGGCATACAGCGTGGCAAGGGCGGTGAAGAAAAAAGTGGACGAACGCATGGCAGCTCCCCGTTGAGTGTGGACTTCAGGCTGCGAAGGTCGGGAAAGGCGCAAGACCATTCCGTGCGATTTCGCAGAGTTGGTTACAATGGGTGATCCTATCCAAACTTTCGCAGTTCATCCATGACGCAAAGCACCAAGGACTCGGCCGAACGCCTCATCGGCGACGTGGTCGATCCGCATACCGGCAAGTCTTTGGCCGCGAGCGGTGCGATCAAGGGCATGGGAGTCGATGGCGGAAAAATTGCGGTCGACATCGTGCTCGGTTACCCGGCCAGAACCTGGGAGGCGGCGCTGGCGCAACAGGTGCGCGATGCATTGAAGAGCGATCCGGCGATTACCGTCGCTACCGTCGGCGTCGCCTCGCGCGTGCATGCGCACAAGGTGCAGAACGATCTCACTCCCTTGCCGAACGTGAAGAACGTGCTGGCCGTGGCTTCCGGCAAGGGTGGTGTCGGCAAATCGACGACGGCGGCGAATCTGGCGCTGGCGCTCGCCGCCGAAGGCGCGAAAGTCGGCCTGCTCGATGCGGACATCTACGGGCCGAGCATCCCGCGCATGATGGGCGTCGCCGGCAAGCCCGACTCGAAGGACGGCAAAACCATCGAGGCGAAGATCGCGCATGGCGTGCAGACCATGTCGATCGGTTTTCTGATCGACGAAGACACGCCGATGATCTGGCGCGGGCCGATGGTCACGCAGGCGCTGACGCAGTTGCTGCACGACACGAACTGGCACGATCTCGACTACCTCGTCATCGACTTGCCGCCCGGCACCGGCGACATCCAGTTGACCTTGTGCCAGAAAGTGCCGGTGTCCGGCGCGTTGATCGTGACCACGCCGCAGGACATCGCCACGCTCGATGCGAAGAAGGCGCTGAAGATGTTCGAGAAGGTCAACGTGCCGGTGCTCGGCATCGTCGAGAACATGGCCCTGCACACCTGCTCGAACTGCGGCCACACGGAACACATTTTCGGTACGGGCGGCGGTGCCGCCATGGCGCAGCAGTACGGGGTGCCGTTGCTCGGCGCGTTGCCGCTGGATATCCGCATCCGCGAACAGGCCGACAGCGGTACGCCGACCGTCATCGCCGAACCCGACGGCGCATTGGCGCAGGCTTACGGTTTCATTGCGCGCAAGGCGGCAGCGCAGCTTTCGTTACGCGCACGCAGCAAGGTTGGCGGCTTGCCGAAAATCGTCATTCAGAACACCTGACAGGAAATCCAACGTGATCATTCATCCCAAAGTCCGCGGTTTCATCTGCATCACGGCGCATCCCGTCGGTTGCGAAAAAAATGTCGTCGATCAAATCGGCATCACCGCCAAAGCCGGCCTCGGAACGCCCGGAAATGCGCCCAAGCGCGTGCTCGTCATCGGCGCCTCGACCGGTTACGGTCTCGCCTCGCGCGTTACCGCCGCGTTCGGCTATGGTGCGGCGACGCTCGGCGTGTTTTTCGAGAAGCCGTCGAGTGAGACCAAGCCAGGCACGGCCGGCTGGTACAACGCGGCCGCGTTCGACAAGTTGGCCAAGCAGGCCGGCCTGTATGCGCGCTCGATCAACGGCGATGCGTTCTCCAACGAGACGCGTGCCCGCGCGATCGAGATCATCAAGCACGAGATGGGCGGCCCGATCGATTTCATCGTCTATTCGCTCGCTTCCCCGGTGCGCAAGCTGCCGGACACGGGCGAGGTGGTGCGTTCTTCGCTGAAAACCATCGGATCGTCGTTCACCGCGCTGTCGGTGGATACCAATCGCGATGTGGTCGTACAGGCCACGGTGGAGCCCGCGACCGAGCAGGAAATCGCCGATACCGTGAAGGTCATGGGCGGCGAAGACTGGGCGCTGTGGATCGACGCACTCAGCGCCGCCGGCGTACTCGCCGAACATGCCAAGACGGTCGCTTACAGCTACGTCGGCACCGAAATCACCTGGCCGATCTACTGGCACGGCTCGCTGGGGCGTGCCAAGCAGCATCTGGACAACACGGCGCACGAATTGAACCGGCGCTACGCGGCGCACCATCTGGATGCGCGCGTCGGCGTGTTGAAATCCGTGGTGACCCAGGCCAGCTCGGCGATCCCGATCCTGCCGCTGTACATCGCGATGGCCTTCCGCGTGATGAAGGACAAAGGCGTGCACGAAGGCACGATCGAACAGATCAACCGCCTGTTCCGCGATCGCCTCTATCGCGCCGACGGCAAGGCGGCGGAAGTCGACGGCGAAGGCCGCTTGCGTCTGGACGACTGGGAATTGCGCGACGACGTGCAGCAGGCCTGCAAGGCCATGTGGCCGACGGTGACCACGGAAACCCTGCGCACGATGACCGATTACGACGGCTACAAACGCGAGTTCTTGCGCCTGTTCGGTTTCGCCCGCGAGGATGTGGACTACGACGCCGACATCAGCCCCGACGTGCATTTCGACGTGGTGGAAGTTTGAGCCGAATTCGTCGCGTTTTTTACCCGTCGGCCATTTCGATCTGCCGTTCGTGATGGCCTTGCCAATGCGCGTCTGATCATCGTCATCGCGCCGGAGTCGTGTCTGACGCCGTTCGTTTTTCGGCGTGCTTTGTCTGTGCCAATGGGATAGGGTTGAACGGTCAAATCATGCCGTCGTAAATAGCTTCTATAGTGAGGAGTGTGTCCATGTGGGTCGCATCGTTCATGTCGGGCGGACGTATCCGGGCAGTGTTGTGCGCTGCCGTCGCGGTTTGTGCCGGTATGGCGATTTTTCCCGGCGCGGCGGCGGCTCAATCCAAACCCGAGCAGGCCCCGGCATCGGCTCCACTCAGCTTCGGCAAATTGAGGCCGCCCCGGTATCCTCCCCAAGCAGTCAGGGGCAAGGTTTCGGGCATCGTATATCTGCGCGTGCATGCCGATGAGACGGGCAAGATTGACGACGTGCAAGTCGATCATGCTTCCGATGGCGGCAAGGGATCGCTGCAACATGCGGCCATCGCGGCGGTAAAGTCATGGCAATTCAATCCGGCGATGCGCGATGGGCATCCGGTGCCGGGCGGGGCCGTCATTCCGTTCCGTTTCAGCATCGTCGGGCAGCCCGTTCCGGAGTTTCCTCAACCGGGGCCGCAGAGTTCGCCGGAGATGCCCGTGCTCGAAGCGATCAATGTTACCGGTCAGATCGTCAATAAGCGTCGGTAGTCCACATCCGAGTCGATTTGCCGCGGTCGCGAGTAGCGACGACGTCGAGGCTACAGTCCGACCGCGCCAACGCGTATCATGGCCGTCCCTTTTCGTGGACGCGGAGCGTCGGTGAGCATCAAGAGCGATCGTTGGATCCGCCGCATGGCGGAAGAACACGGCATGATCGAGCCGTTCGAGCCCGGCCAGGTCCGCGTCAACGCCTCGGGCGGCAAGCTGATTTCCTACGGCACATCCAGCTACGGCTACGACGTGCGTTGCGCCGACGAATTCAAGGTGTTCACCAACATCAATTCGACCATCGTCGATCCCAAGCATTTCGATGCACGCAGTTTCGTCGACATAAAAGCGGATGAGTGCATCATTCCGCCGAACTCGTTCGCGCTGGCGCGCACGGTCGAATACTTCCGCATTCCACGCAACGTGTTGACCGTGTGTCTGGGCAAAAGCACCTACGCGCGCTGCGGCATCATCGTCAACGTCACGCCGCTGGAGCCGGAGTGGGAAGGCCACGTGACCCTGGAATTTTCCAATACCACGCCGCTGCCGGCGCGCATCTACGCGCACGAAGGCGTGGCGCAGATGCTGTTCTTCGAATCCGACGAGGTTTGTGCGGTAAGCTATGCCGACCGTGGCGGGAAATATCAGGGTCAGCGCGGGGTCACCTTGCCGCAGGCATGATTCGGACAGACCATCGTCATCCCCGCGCGACACGATCAGGCGACGATTGCAGGAATTCGAGGCACTAAACACCTATGCACAAGAACATGTTCGGCAAAACCATCCGCGGTCTGCTGTTGATTCTGGCGCTGGTCGCGCTGGCGGCCTGCTCGCGCGACAACATCAAGGACAACACGGCCGAACCCACCGTGTCGCCGACGCAGTACGACCTGGTCGTGCGGGCGGACAAGGACGGCCAGTTCGATCTCGAAGGCGCCACCATCGACGGACAGACCTTGCGCGATCACATCCGCTACCGCAACGAGGCGGGGCAGCCGGTGCGCAGCGTGCTGCTCAAGCGCGGCGAGAAGGAAAAAATCACCAACGCCCAGGTCGCGGCCCTTGCGGGCATCGCGCGCGATCTGAAACTCGAAGCCTACGTGCTCGACAACGACAACAGACTCAAGGTCATCCAGATCAAGGACGACCCGAAGTAACCCGGCATCCCACAGGAGAAATTTCATGCGTCGTACACTTACCGTTCTGACTGCCGCACTCGGCCTCGTTGTCGCCGGCACCGGCATGGCGCGCGATCTCGAAGACGGCAAACTCATCATCAAGATCACCAAGGACGGCAAGTACCAGGTCGGCGATGCGATCATCGTCGACAAGGTCGGCATGTATGGCGCCGTCGGCGGTTTCTTCCAGGAAGGCAAGGACAAAGGCAAGCCGCTGCAGGGCATCCTCGTCAAGAAGGCGGAGAAAGCGAACGACGAGCAGAAACACATGATCTACGTGACCGGCAAGAGCATGGCCCTGCCGGTGTATCTGGACATGGACGGCAAGGAGCAGGTCTACAGCGAGCCGGAACCTGCGCCCGCTCCCGCAGCGGCACCCGCCCCGGCGGCAGCCCCCGCGGCCACGACCGAGCCCGCCGCTGCCGCGCCTGCGGCGGATCCGAACAAGCACTGACGCGATTCGGCTTTAGTGGATTTTGCCAACGGCGCCTGCGGGCGCCGTTGTTTTTTCAGACGCGACGCGGCACCGACCGGCGTACGCTGCGTGCTCAATGCGTCGTGCCTGCGGCATAGCGCAAATCCTCCTGCGTCGTCAGTGCGACGTGCAGGCAAAGACGCAATGCGCGCGTCATCGTGTCGAGCGGCAAGCTTGCCGTGCCGGGAAATTTTTCCGCCTGTCGAGGCAGGTAGGGCACATGGATGAAGCCGCCGCGCACATGCTTTCGCCTGCGGGCGAGGCGGTGCATGAGGCCGTAGAACACCTGATTGCAGACGAAGGCGCCGGCGCTTTGCGACAGTTCGGCGGGAATGTCCGCATCGCGCAACGCCGCCAGCATGGCCTTGATGGGCAGCGTGGAAAAATACGCCGCCGGGCCGTTGTGCACGACGCGCACATCCACGGGCTGTTCGCCTGCGTTGTCGGCAATGCGCGCATCGATCAAATTCACCGCCACTCGTTCGAGCGAGATGCCGCTGCGACCGCCGGCTTGACCGAGCGCAACGACCAGCCGTGGGCGATGGTGGCGCAGATGGACATCGAGCGTCGCCAGCGCGCGCGCGAACTCGGTCGGCAGGGCGGCGGCGACAATGCGGTGGCCGGCGAGGGTTTCGCCATCGAGCGACTGCGCGATTTCGAGCGAGGGATTGATCGCTTCGCCGTCGAACGGCGCGAAGCCCGTGATCAGGGCGATCGGCACCTGTTGGGATGATTCGGTTGCCGACGTCATCGGAACACCAGCAAGGCCATGAGCACGAGGTTTGCGAGCAACAGCGCAAAGGCGGTCGGCAACTGCGTGCGAATGACCGCGTACTGGTCGTGCAATTCGAGCAACACGGCGGGCACGATATTGAAGTTCGCCGCCATCGGCGTCATCAGCGTGCCGCAGTAACCGGTCAGCATGCCGAGCGAGCCGAGCACGGCCGGCGCGGCACCGTGTTTGTGCACGAGCAACGGCAGGCCGATGCCGGCCATCATCACCGGAAACGCCGCGAACGCATTGCCCATGACGAGGGTGAACAGCACCATGCCGCAGGCGAAGGCGAGCAGACAGGCAAGGCGGTTGTCGACCGGAATCGCCATGCCGACGAGCGCGGCGACGGCCTCGCCGACGCCGGTGGCGGTGAACACGCTGCCGAGCGTCGCCAGCACCATCGGCAACAAGGCCAGACTGCCGAGCGTATCGAGCAGGCGACGGCCTTCGCCGAGGCCTTCGCCGAAGCGTGCGCGGGTCGTGTGCAGGCCGACCCCGAGGGCGACGACGCAAGCGAGGCCAAGTGCGACCAGCGTGGTTTGCGTGCGATCGAGAAGAAACGTTCCTTGCCAGACGAGATACGGCGCAATCAAGACCAGCGCAAGCGTGGCGAAAGGAATGACCAGCGCCGGCACGAACAGGCGATTGCCGAGACGCGCGGCAGCGAGGCTGCGCGCGCCGGAGGTATCGTGATGCGACGCTTGGCCCGTGCCGGCCAGAATGCCGAGCAGGATCACGCCCAACCCCATCGCCTGCGCCGGCCAGCGCACATGGGCGAGGCTGGCTTGCTGGATGACATCGCCGAACAACAATGCCGCAGCGACCACGGCCCACATCATTGCGCGCGCCCAGCGGCGTTCGCGCAGATTGAACGCCGCGCAAACCAGCACGAGGGCGCCGAGCAGCCAGTAAACGTAGACGATGCGAATCACGGTGCGGCATCGCCATGCGGTGCGCGGGCGGCGGTATCGACGCCCGCGTGTTCGAGCGCGCGCTGCACCCAGAGAATGCGCAAGGCATGCAGGACAAAAGCGAGGATCGCGGTCGGCAACGCCCACAGGGCGATGTGCAAAGGTTCGAGATGGATGCCGTTGCGCTCGTAGAAACCCTGAATCAACAGCACCGCACCGAAAGCGAGAAACACGTCTTCGCCGAAGAAACGGCCGACGTTGTCGGTTGCGGCGGCCAGCGCGCGCACGCGTTCGCGCGCAACGTCATCGAGGTCGACCGTGCGTTCCGCGGCGGCTTCGCTCATCGGCGCGACCAGCGGGCGTACGGTTTGCGCATGCCCGGCAAGGTCGATCATGCCGAGCATGGACAGCAGTTGACGCCCGCCGAGATAGGCGATCAGCAGACGCGCCAACGACAGCTTGCGAAAGCCCAAAATCCAGGTCTGCGCATGCTCGCGCAGGCCGTAGCGTTCCAGCAGGCCGATGACGGGCAGGGTGAGCACGAACAGCAGCAGGGTACGGTTGGCGACGAAGGCATCGCCGAGCAAGGCAAGCAGGTCGCCGATGGGCATGCCGGCGGCCAGCGCGCTGGCGACGCCCGCCGCGATCACGACCAGCACGGGATTGCGTTTGAGCGCAAATCCGACGACGACGACGGCAATGCCGATCAGCGGCCAATAGTTCATGCGTTTCTCCCGACTCCGCGTCTGTGTCAGTGCCCGCTATTGTGCGACGACTCGACCGATGCCGACGCCGGCCCGTTGCAACGCGGCATGCAAGCGTTGCGCGAACAGGGCGGCGTCGGCGCGGTCGCCGTGCACGCACATCGTGTCCGCGCGGATCGCGACAGCGTCGCCTTCGCGCGTCGTCGCGTTGCCGCGCGTGGCGATCTGCACGGCCTGCGCAACGGCAACGTCGACATCGTGAATCACCGCGTCCGCTTCGCGCCGTGGCGCGAGCGATCCGTCTTCGCGATAGCGCCGGTCGGCAAAGGCCTCGTGCGCAACGGTGAGGCCGAGTTGCGCGCCGGCGTGCGGCAATGCGCTGCCGGCAAGGCCGATGAGGATCAGTTGCGGATCGAAATCGCGGACGGCGTGGGCGATCGCCTCGGCCAGTTTCGCGTCTTTCGCTGCCATGTTGTAGAGCGCGCCGTGCGGCTTGACGTGGTGCAGGCGCTGGCCTTGCGCGCGCACGATCGCGGCCAGTGCGCCGATTTGGTACAGCGTCGCGCCATGACATTCATCCGGCGAAAGCATCATTTCGCGACGACCGAAGCCTTGCAAGTCGGGCAGGGCGACATGCGCGCCGATGGCGACGCCGTGCTCGGCGGCAAGGGCGACCGTACGCTGCATGGTCATGAAATCGCCGGCATGAAAACCGCAGGCGACATTCGCCGAACTGACCCACGGCATCACGCCTGCATCGTCGCCCATCACCCAGGCGCCGAACGATTCGCCCATGTCGCAGTTCAGATCGATGTTCATCGCGGTTCGTTACCAGGGCCGTTGCAGGCGCGCATGAATCCAGGTTTCGAGTCGGGTCAGTGCGCGTTCGCGCTCAAGATAACGCATTTGCGCATCGGCGGAATCGGTTTGTGCAAAGCGCACGCCGTCGCCGGGGCGAAGCTGTGCGAAGCGCGGTTGATCGACGCTGAGGATGTGGGCGATGCGCGGATAACCGCCGGTCGGCGGCGCCTCGGCGGTCAGCGCGATCGGCATGCCGCTCGGCGGCAGTTGCAGCGTACCCGGGGCGACGCCTTCGGAGACGAGTTCGCACGGTGCGGCGAGTCGCAGCGGCGCGCCTTCGAGGCGGCAGCCGACGCGATTGGAGTCGACGCCGATACGGAATTCGGCGCCGAACAGCGTGCGCTGCGACGCCGCGTCGAGAAGATCGAAGTGGGCGCCGGGAATGGCGCGAATCGGGCGTGCGCGATTCGCATCGAACCACGGTGAAGGATCGAGCGACCAGCGCGGTGCGACGACGTTGCGATGGTCGTCGCGCATGGCGGCAAAAAATTGCGCTACGCACGGAATCTGTCGGAGTTCGGTCGCTGCGATCGGCACCCGATCGCCGGCGATGAGGGCGCGCGGTATCGGCCCGAGTCCGGCATTGAGATCGGCGGAGCGACTTCCAAGGCTGCGCGGCAGGTCGAGGCCGCCCGCGACGGCAAGATAGGCGCGGGCGCCCTGACGCATGCCGCCGAGCCGCAATTCGCTGCCCGCACGCAGCAGTACCGGGCGCCAGTTCGGCACGACGTCATCGCCACAGTGCGCCTCGATCGGCGCGCCGGCAATGGCGATCAACGTATCGTCTTCGCAGCACAGTCGCGGGCCGCGCAGGGTGAGTTCGAGTACGGCGGCATCCCGGGCGTTGCCGACAAGGGCGTTGGCCAGGCGCAGCGCCACCGAATCCATCGCGCCGGCGTTACCGATCCCGATCGCGCCGAAGCCGTTGCGTCCCGCGTCTTGTACGCTGGCAAGCAACCCTGGCGAGAGAATGCGCAGGCCGGTCATGACGGCGCATTCGCGGCATCGGCGATTCGCTCGGCGCACGCGCGAAATTCCTCCGCATCGATGGCCCGAAAGCGTACGCGCTGGCCCGCTGCGAGCAAGGATGGCGGCTCGCGCGCAGCATCGAACAAGCACAGCGGCGTGCGCCCGATGATCTGCCAGCCGCCGGGCAGTTCGCGCGGATAAATGCCAGTTTGCGCGCCGCCGATCGCGACCGAGCCGGCGGGCACGCGCGTACGCGGGTTTGCGCGCCGCGGCATGTGCAGCGACGGCGCAAGGCCGAGCAGGTAGGGGAATCCCGGCGCGAAGCCGAGCATGGCGACCCGGTAGTCGCCGGCGATGTGTCGAGCGACGACATCGTGCGCGTCGAGCCCGGCGTGGCGCGCGACATCGGCGAGGTCGGGGCCGACGTCGCCGCCGTAGCAAACCGGAATGTCGACCGGTGCATCGTTCGTGCCGACGGTGTCGACGTGAGCGCCGGCATCGATCGGCGCGAGCAATGCCCGCAAGCGTTGGGCGAGACAATCGCCCGGAGAACGATCGCTTGCAGCGCCAAACCAGACGAGAGGATCGTAGTGCACGGCGATGCTGGCGTAAGCCGGCACGATATCGACGATGCCCGCCAACCGTGCCGCGCGCAGATGGTCGGCCAGCGCATGCACACGCACATTGGTTGCGGCATCGATGTCGTCGCCAAGGCGTATCAACAAGGTGCGATCGCCGAGAGGGTGGATGTCGATGGCGTTCATCGCTCGAAATGGCGCGTGAGTTCCGCGAGCAGAATCGACTTGCGTGCCGCGAGCGCAGCCGGGGAAAAGCGCGTGCGCTCGCCGACACCCCAGACCGGCTTCGGCCACGCGGCGTCACCGACATGGCGGGCGACGAGGTGAACGTGAAGTTGCGGCACCATGTTGCCGAGTGCGGCGAGGTTGAGCTTGTCCGGGCGCGCGACGGTGCGCAGCGCGTGCGAGCAGAGGTCGATTTCGTCGGTCAGACGGTGTTGGTCTGCGTGCACGAGGTCGATCCAGTCGCGCAGGTCGGCGCGCATCGGCACGAGGATCAGCCAGGTGTAACGCGCGTCATCCATCAACAACACGCGCGACAAGGCGAGATCGCGCAGCGGGAAGGTATCCGCGAGCAGCTGCGGGTGCAGTGCGAACGCCTGTGCGTTCATCGCGCGCCGCCAAGGTGGCGTGCGAAAAAAGCGAGGGTGCGTTCGCGGGCGAGCGCCGCGCTGGCGTTGTCGTGGCAGTCCGGGGTGGCGTCGCGATTGAAGGCGTGATCGGCGGGGTAGACGTGGATCGCCAGTTCGCGCTGTGCGGGCGGCACGTCGTCGGCGAAATGCAATTCTGCGCGATGCCGCGCGATCGCCTCGGCAGGGATCGATTTGTCGCGCTCGCCGAAATGCAACATCGTCGGTGCGCGCAGCGGCTCGTGCAGGAAATTGACGTTGCGCGAGCCGTAGTAACCGACTGCGGGCAGTCCCAGACGCATGGCCGACAGCATCGCTACGGTGCCGCCCCAACAATAGCCGACCACGCCGACAGGGCCGCTCGATGCGATCGAGGCGGCGGCGCTGGCGACGTCTTCCAGCGTGCGCTCGAACGGCGTTGCCGCAACGAGTTCGCGCGCGCGCGCCCAGCTTTCCGGTGCGTAGTCGAGTTCGACGCGATGTTCGACGTGGTCGAAGAAAGCCGGGGCGATGGCGACATAGCCCGCCGCGGCAAAACGATCGACGACGCTGCGAATGTGCGCATTGACGCCGAAAATTTCCTGGACGACGACCAGCCCGCCCTGGGGCATGCCGGAAGGTTTGGCCAGGTAGGCGCCGATGCATTGCGTGCGCGTGGTGCCGATCTGGATCGTTTCACCCATGCCGGGGTCCGAATGCGAGGAGTCGAGGCAGGGTAAATCCGACGGCGGCAAAGTCAAGCCGGCGAGAACCCCCGGATTCGATTGCGGCCATCCAGTTTCGCCTGGTACAGCGCATGATCGGCGGCATCCAGAAGCGGGTCGATCGCTTTGATCGCAGGCCGGTCTTTCAGCATGGCGCCGCCGATGCTGATTGTGATCGCCATCGCCATGTCGGGCATGGGCTCGGCGACGGCACGCCGGATACGTTCGGCGAGTTCGGCGCTGGCGCCGTCGTCGTGGTCGGCGAAAGCGACGACGAATTCTTCGCCGCCGAAGCGACCGAACAGGCAGTCCGCAGGGAGCGCCGCATCGATGATTCGGCTTGTCTGGATCAGCGCCCGGTCGCCGGCAAGATGGCCGAAGCGATCGTTGACCTGTTTGAAATGGTCGATGTCGATCAGCAGGACGGTCAGATTGCGCCGTTGCGCGCGACATTTCGCCAACAGTCGTGCCAACTCGTCGAGCGTATGCGATCGGCTGCGCGTGCCCGTCAGTGCGTCGGTGATCGTGGCTTGGTACAGCGAGTGCGCTTGTCTTTCGAGTTGGCGGTTGGCTTCGATCAAGGCGCCGCGCTGTCGCTCGAACTGTTCGTTGTGCCTGGACAAGGCGTGGTTCAATCGCCTGAAACGGACCAGAAAGGCCGAGAAGAGCGCAAGAATGGCGAGCAGGGCGACGATCGCGGCGATGCTGTAGTAGCGCTCGTGCCGACCGCGCTCAAGGCGCTCGGTTTGCAGTTCGTTGATGCTCTCTGCCAGCTCCAGTTTTTGCTGGCTTTGTTCGCGTATTTTGCGTATTTCGATCGCCGCGAGCAGACGCGTGGAGCGCACGCCGAGCAACTCTTCGCGCAAGGCGGAGTAGCGGTGGGCGTATTCGTACGCCACCGCCGGAATGTGCTCGGCTACGGCCAGGCGATCGCGCAGCGAGTAGGCTTGGGCGAGATACGCCTTCAATCCGGCGCTGTTCAGGCTCGGGGCCGTTTCATCGAGCAGACGATGGGTCGTTGCCAGATCGCCGTGCCCCAAGGCGATTTCCGCCAGCGAGAGTTTGGCGCGCGCGATCAGTTCGCGTTGCTGAATGGTTTGACCGATCCTCAAGGCGTCGTTGAAGTGTGCTTCTGCCTCGTCGGTGCGGTGCAGACCGAGTTGGGCACGACCGACTTCGAGCTGTTCGAATCCAGTCGAAGGACGATCGCCCAAGGCGGCGCTGATGGTCAGTGCTTCGCTGGCTTTGTCGAGTGCGGGGCCGTATTCGCCGATATCGTTGAGGAAGGCCGCGTAGACGCCGATCGTTGACGCATAGTATTCGGCTTCGAAGTGGTGATTGGACGCGTCCAATGCCTTTTCGAAATACTGCCGTGTGGTCTGCACATCTCCCAGTTCGCGATAGAGCAGGGCGAGGTTGCGGTAGGCAACCGCGAGGCGGACATCGATGCGCTCCCGAATGGCGAGCGCTTGCAGAAAATAGTCCAGGCATTGGGCGAAATCGCCTTTGTCGCGCGCGATCGTGCCCAGGTTGGTCAGCACCGTCGACTCGCCGGCTCTATCGCCGATCAGGCGATAGAGCCACAGGGCATGCAACTGGTGGTCGCGCGCGATGTCCAGTTGCCCATGCCGGCGGTCGCGAACGCCTTGGTATTCTTGCGCCGTGGCGCTCATGCGCTCGCTGTTCGCCGCTTGCGCCACTTCGATGAGCTGATCGTTGAGAAGCTGGCCACTGTCGTAGTCGCCGCTGATGAATGTGGCGTAGATTTGCGCGATCAACGCGGTGCCGCGCGCGGGGTTGTCGCCGGCGCGCCGCGCATCGGCGTCCATCGCCTGCCAATAGCGGGCGGCCAACACGTCGTCGTTCATGGCGGCATACAGCAGCGCCAGTCGGTACTCGGTGCCGATGCGTCCGCGCAAACCGCCGATCTGGTAGGCCACGCGCGGCAGCGCGGACAACGTCATGTCGGCGTCTTCGGCGAACTGACGGGCCGTGAGGATGGCTTGCGCATACGGCGTCGGCTCACCGCAGACAGCCACTTCGCTGACCAGAGCGGTGGTGGCGAGAACGAGCAGGACACGAAGTCGCTTGAGCGTCGTGCTCGCTCGACGCTTCGCGGCGAGCGGTGTTGCAGCGGTAGTCGACAAGGAATCCATTCGCGATCGCCCAAGGAGTACTCGAGTACGTCAAGCGGGGTGGATGAGGCGGGGATGACCGACTTCGTCCACGAATCGCCTGCTGGAGCGGAAGACCGACCACGGCGAAAAATTTCCCTAGTATAATAGGAAAATTACCGTTTTTATCGACAATCATGGCCAAATCTTCGCAAAAAGTCGGTTTCGTTAGCCTCGGCTGCCCCAAGGCGCTGGTCGATTCCGAGCGTATCCTCACCCAGCTGCGCGTGGAGGGGTACCAAATCGTGCCGAGTTACGACGCGGCCGATGTGGTCGTGGTCAACACCTGTGGGTTCATCGACGCCGCCGTGCAGGAGTCGCTGGATGCCATCGGCGAGGCGCTGGAAGAAAACGGCAAGGTCATCGTCACCGGCTGCCTTGGCAAGCGTGCCGAGGTGATTCGCGAGGCGCATCCAGATGTGCTCGCGATCAGCGGCCCGCAGGATTACGCCAGCGTGATGAACGCGGTGCATGCGCAGTTGCCGCTCAGACACGATCCGCGCATCGACTTGTTGCCGCCCAAGCGCAAGCGCGGCGCGGCAAACGACGATATCGGCATCAAACTGACGCCAAAACACTACGCTTACCTGAAAATTTCCGAAGGCTGCAACCACCGCTGTACGTTCTGCATCATTCCCTCGATGCGCGGCGATCTGGTCTCGCGCCCGGTCGACGACGTGTTGATCGAAGCCGAAAAGCTCGTGAAAAATGGCGTGCGCGAGTTGCTCGTCATCTCCCAGGACACCAGCGCCTACGGCGTCGACCTCAAATACGCCGAGCGCGAGTGGAAAAAGGGAAAAGTGCGCACGCGCATGACCGAACTGTGCGCCGCGCTTGGCGATCTCGGCGCATGGGTGCGGCTGCATTACGTCTATCCGTATCCGCACGTCGATGAGGTGATCGAATTGATGGCGGATGGAAAAATCCTGCCGTATCTGGACATCCCGTTCCAGCATTCGAGCCCGCGCATCCTGAAGCTGATGAAGCGGCCTGCGGCGAGTGCGAAGACGCTCGAACGCGTGCTCGCCTGGCGCCGCGCTTGCCCGGAAATCACCTTGCGCAGCACGTTTATCGTCGGCTTCCCCGGCGAGACCGACGCCGAGTTCGAGGAGCTGCTGGATTTTCTCGATGCGGCCCAGCTCGATCGCGTCGGCGCGTTCACCTATTCGCCGGTCGATGGCGCCAAAGCGAACGAGCTCCCCGGTGCGGTGGCGGAGGAAGTCAAACAGGAACGCCTCGAACGCTTCATGGCCAAGCAGGCGCAGATCAGCGCGGCGCGCCTGCAACGCAAGATCGGCACGACTGTGCAAGCGCTGATCGATCACGCCGGCAAGGACGGCGCGGTGGCACGTACCGCCGCCGACGCGCCCGAAATCGATGGTCTGCTGCATATTCACGATGGCCAGAAACTCAAACCGGGGCAGTTCGTCGATGTGCACGTCGAGGCGGCGGATGAGCACGACCTGTTCGGTCGCCTCGCGGGTTGACGGCGGCACGGCATGCGTTTCGTCGCGCCCGCGCGCGCTGCGGTCGAGCCTGCCGTGTTCGAGCGTCAACCGCTCGCTGCGTGGGATGAGTTCGCGACGCTGCTGCACGGCCCGACGTGGCCTGCGTTCGCGCAACTGGCAGCGCTG
>JAFEFR010000388.1 GCA_018240485.1 Pseudomonadota bacterium | reverse complement strand
GCCCATTCGGTACGCTCGACGAGGAGGCGTTCGCGTTCGGCGAGCGCCTCGTTGGCGGCATTCTCGCGGGCGGCGGCGGCCTGTGCCCATTCGGTGCGCTCGACGAGGAGGCGTTCGCGTTCGGCGAGCGCCTCGTTGGCGGCATTCTCGCGGGTGGCGGCGGCCTGCGCCCATTCGGTGCGCTCGACGAGGAGACGTTCGCGTTCGGCGAGCGTTTTTTGTCCGCGGCGCAGATCGCGCTCGAGGTCGATCGCCCAGTCGACGCGTTGCGCCAATTCCGTTCGCTGCAAGGCCAATGCTTCGCTCAGCTGCGTGTTGCGGCGTTGCGCCTCGCCCAGCAGGCCGGCTCGCGTTTGAGCGAGATTGCCATCGAGCGTCGCCGATTGCGGCGGCGACGTTGCCGGTTGCGTCGTCGCCGGCAGCAGAGCGGCATAATCCGCCGCCATTTGCATGGCATCGCGCGGAACAAGTGCGGCGAGTTTCATCCGCGCCATCGCGATGGCGAGGCGATTCTGCGCAAGGCGTGCGATGCAGGCCGCCACCGCGCCGGGTTCGGGGTCGACGAGCCAGCCGGTGACGCCGTCGTCGATGCGCTCGGCGAGCGCGCCGACGCGTGTGCCGACGACGGGAATGCAAAGGCTGAACATTTCCGACAGGGTGTAGCTGAAGGTTTCCGCCACCGTCGGCAACAGCAGGGCGGCATCGGGGCGCAGACGGGCAAGCAGGGCCGGCAATTCGTCGCGACGGTAGTCGAGCACGATGTGCACGTTGGCCTCACCGAAAAATTGCTCGCCTTCGGCGCCCGCGCCGAGCAGATAGATGTCGGCGTATTGGCGCAGCTCAGGCAGCGCGGCACGCAGCAATTGCGCACCTTTTCCTTGGCGTACGCGTCCCGGCACGACCAGACGCAAGCGCTCGCGCGCGGGCGGCGCGGGTACGGGCGCGGGCGACCCTGGCGGCCACGGGGCGAGACCGTGTGCGATGACCGTCGCGCGCAAGGCAGCGAAGCGTGGCTCGACGCGCAACAGGTTGTGCAAGGCCGTGCGACTCGGAGCGATGAGGCCGACGTTGGCAGCGAGCGCTGCGGTGGCGAAGTCATCGCGCAAGCGACGCCAGTAAGCGGGGTCGCGCTCGGCGAATTCGAAGTCCGTCGGCGCGCGGTCGAGATCGGCGACCAACTGCGCGTCGTCGAAGGCGAGCCGTGGGTCGCCGAAATCGCGGTGCAGGATCGGCCAGCAGGGATAGCAATCGTGCGCGATCAGCCACGTCGGTCGCCCGGTCCGCAGCACGTCGAGGCTATGCCCGATCAACGAGGAAACCAGGACCGCATCGACGCGGAAATCGCGCAGGATGGCATCGAGAAAATGGCGATAGGTCGCATCCCCGGTCGTGCTGCTGCGGATTGGATCGGGCAGGGTCGCGCTGCGCAACGCCGGCAGGGTCGATGCAGCGTCGAGCAGGTCGAGCGATTCGCCATAGCGGCGGCGCGGAAAATTGCCGCGCGCAACGAGGACGAGGTGATGATGCGCGCCGTCGGCGGTGGCGAGGTCGCGCACGAAACGTTCGGCGCCGCCCCCCCAGCCGTGCAGGACATGCAGGATCACCCCTCGCTCATCGAGCCCGAAGTACGCGGGGGGCGCGACGGACGCTTCCGCATCGAGCGCGGCGCAGACTTTTTCACGCAGTTCGCCAAGTGGCGATGGCGGCACCGCATCGCCGCCGGGCGGCACCAATGCCGGGCCGCGCAAGGTACGCGTCGGATCGGCAACGTAGAGATGATCGAGTACGACGCTGCGCAGCGGCGACAGCGTTTGCGGCAGGCGATGGGCATCGATCGTGTTCACGTCGAAATGCAGCAGATACGCACCGTTCCACAGGCTCAGCAGGGGCGAAAACGCTGAGGCTTCGATGACGCTGTTGCGAGCGTACGCATGGCAAAGCGCATCGATGGTCGCCGCATCGGTCGTGCTGTGCGCGCCGGCAATCAAGGGCGAGCGTTCCGGCTCGACATTGTCGAGCGGCGAAGCGACAAGGACGTTTTCCGCGTGCATGGCGTGCGCAAGGCGTGCGAACCAGTGCGGGGGAAGCATCGTATTGGCGCGCAGCAGGATCAGATCCTCGCCCGGCCAGGTACGCATGGCGGCGCGCAACACGGCAAGTGCGTCGTTGCCGTCGATTGGGGTGCGATCAGGA
>JAFEFR010000387.1 GCA_018240485.1 Pseudomonadota bacterium | reverse complement strand
ATTCCGGCCAAGGTCAGATTCACCGCGCGCCGACCGCGCCAACCATGGCGCCAGCGACCGAACAGCAGCGTGCCGAACACCAGCCATGCCGCAACCGACAGGATCGTCTTGTGCGCAAGATGCTGGTCGAGCAGATTGGTCACGAACAGAGCCCCGGTAATC
The DNA here is from genome assembly GCA_018240485.1 of Pseudomonadota bacterium. Classification (GTDB taxonomy): domain Bacteria; phylum Pseudomonadota; class Gammaproteobacteria; order Xanthomonadales; family Rhodanobacteraceae; genus Rudaea. Next base: position 17,889 of record JAFEFR010000387.1, on the reverse strand, counting down.
AAGGTCAACGTGAGCAGGATGAAACCGGTGCCGATCAAGCGAAACATCAGTGCCTCGGTCAGCGTCAGCGGCGGCAAGGTGCGCACGAGACCGTCGAATTTGCGCGCGTGCAATGCGCGTTCCTGCAGGGCGAGCAGAATGGCAATGACGGCGGCGATGCTGAGCACACTGTAACCGAGCAAGGCGATGACGACGTGCAGTTTGATCTGCCACTCCATCGCAAGTGGTTGGGTCGGGGGGGCAAAAAACACATCGATGCCGAGCAGCAGCGAGGCCATGGGAAACACGATCACGCCGAGCGTGGCCACGGGCCGGCTCAGGTTCACGATCAGGCACAGCGCGGCGATGCAGGCTCCCACCACGGACAGCGCGGCGAAGAAATGCAGATCCACCTCGCCGCGATGGGCGCCGAACAGAATGGCGAAATGCAGCAGAGTGCCGAGTGTGCCGAAGCCGAGTCCGACCAATCGGGGCTGGGGCCGGCGATGCAGCAGCGGCAGGGCTAGAATTGCCGCCGCCATGAGGTAAAGCATCGTGTCGAGGAGGGTGAAAACGACGATGGCCATGCGTCAAGTTTCGCACATTGGCACGCCGGTGCCATAGGTTGGTGATGTGACAAAGATGAAAACAAGCGGCTTTTGTCGCTCGCGCACGATGGGCGCGAGCGACCGGTTGCATTGCCTTAAAGCCAGGCCGTGGCCTTCAATCCATGCGCACCGTCTCGCCATGCTTGACCACGAGCAGCGGTTTCTCGGTCGCGCGGATGTTCTGGAGTACGTCGCCCGGCACCGCGACGATGTCGGCATACTTGCCCGCTTCGAGCGTGCCCGTGTCGGCGTCGATGCCGAGCAGCTTGGCCGAGCCGATGCTGCTGGTCATCAGCGCCGCGGCCGGTGCCATGCCGAGCGCGACGAGATCGCCGAATTCCTCGGCGTTCTTGCCGTGCGGATAGACTGCGGCATCGGTGCCGAACGCCATCAGCACGCCGATTTTCATCGCGTTCTTCATCATTTCAGTATGCGCGGTTGCCGCGGCACGCGCCTTCGCGGCGATCTTCGGCGGATAGGTATCGGCCTTGGCGAGCACCCACTCCTGAGTCATCCGCGTCGGCGTGAGGTAGACGCCTTTCTGCTTCATCAACTGCAGCGTCGCCGGCGTGAGGAAGCTGCCGTGCTCGATTGAATCGACGCCGGCCTCGACCGCAAGTTTTGCGGCAAGATCGCCATGCGCGTGCGCGGCGACCTTGCGCCGCCAGGCATGCGCCTCGCTCATGATGGCCTTCAGTTCATCCGGCGTGAGCTGCGGCACGTCGACCGGGTCGGCCTCGGAGAGCACGCCGCCGGAGGCACAGATCTTGATCACGTCGGCGCCGAATTTCATTTGCTCGCGCACGGCTTGGCGGCAGGATTCGGGGCCATTGCACACGCCTTCGAGCGGGCCGGGTTCTTTCATCCGATCGGGCGGAATCGGCGAGCCATCGCAGTGGCCACCGGTGGAGCCGATCGCGTGGCCCGCAACGAGCATGGTCGGGCCTTCGGCGATGTGCTGGTTGATCGCGTTGCGCAGCGCAACGTCGATGAAATCCGGCGCGCCGACCTCGCGCACGGTGGTCACGCCCGCGCGCAACGTCGCCCGTGCATTGCGCTCGGCATGGAACGACTGCTCGACGGAGAATCGCAGCATGCCTTCGTAGAAACCCTGCGCCCAATCATCGCTGTGATCGGAGGCGATGTGCGTATGCGCGTCGATGAAACCGGGCAGCAGCGTGGCATCGCCCAGATCGACCACCTTGGCATCGGCCGGAATCGCCGCGTTGGCGCCGATCATCGCAATGCGTTCGCCTCGGATGACGACGACCCCGGGGGAGATCAAGGTACCGCTGCGCCCGTCGAACAGGTGGGCCGCTTTGAGTACGAGCGACTTCGGTGTCGGTGCGGCGGCGGTGGGTGTCTGCGCATGCGCGGACGCGACGCAGAGCAGTCCGGCGGCAAAGGCGGCGATGCGATGCTTCATTGATTTTCTCCCCGTTGTTGGTGTGCGCGAGTATAGGCGCAGATGCCCCATTGCGGCGGCGCATGCGTCGGGTAGGTCGTGATCATCCAGCACGTCGGCGCCCGATCTGGTGTGCGAGCATCGCGACCGGCATGCAAAACGCACCATGCGAGGGTGCGATTTTCAGCGGACATACACGTTTTCCGGCTAGTATCGATGCGCAGGGTGAATAGCTAAGGAGAATGCCATGATCGTGTCCGCATTCGTGTCATCGCGAAAGTTTGCCGGCTTCGCGGCGTGCGTGTTGGCTGCAACCCTGGCGGCATGCGGCGGGTCGTCGCCGAACAACGCGGCGCAGAACGCGCCCGCATCCGCTCCGACGCCGGCCCCAGCCCCAGCCCCATCCCAATCCGTACCCACATCTGGGCCGAGCGCAACCGTACCCGCGCAGAACCCTCCGCCCGTGGCGACATCGCAGCCGTCCATGTCGGTCGCGGAGTTGACGGCGCCGACGAATACCCCTGCGCCGAGCGCGGCATCGGTGGGCAATCCGCCGGCGAATACGGCGCTCGCGAATCCGCCCGCCGCCGCGCCGCCGCAAACCGGTGCGCTGCCCTCGGCAAGTTATGCCCCGCATGCGGGCGGTGCGCTGCCGTCTGTCGCGACGTCCGAGCCGGCTGGCAACGGCGATTACGCCCAAGTGATCAGCGTGACGCCATTGACCGGAGTGCAGCAGGTGTGCAGCGATGAAGTCGTGACCGAACACCGTCCGCAGTCCGATAACCATCAAGTTGCCGGTACCGTGATCGGGGCGATCGCCGGTGGCGTGATCGGCAATCAGTTTGGTCGCGGCAAAGGTCGCAAGTTGACCACGGTCGCCGGGGCGGTCGGCGGTGGCATCGCCGGCAAGAAAATCCAGGAAGCGCATCAGGACAACGACATGGCGACGCGTGTGGTCAAGCGCTGCCGCACCGTCACGCCGGGCCAGGGCTCGCCGCCGTTGTACGATGTGGTCTACGCCTATCAGGGTCAAAATCTGCACGTGAAGCTCGACCACGATCCGGGCAGCCGCATCGCGCTACCCGTGCGTGGCGTGCCGTAGGTGATCCGGTGGACGCTTCCGGCAAGCGCGGACTATCATCACCTTTGATATCCAACAGGGGAATACCATGAAAACCATGCTTGCTTCGGCCATTGCCGTGGCGATTTCCATCGCGGCAGGTCAGTCTGCTGCCGATGCGGCAAAGCCGGTCGTTACGGTCGGCGCCAAATCCGGCACGGACAATGCGACCGCGTATGCGCCGAAATTCGATCCCCAAGTGCTTTCTGCGGAAGTGAAGACGTTGTCGTCGGACGAGTTCGAAGGCCGCGGCCCGGCGACATCGGGCGAGACCAAGACGGTCGCCTACGTCATCGAGCAAATGAAGAGCGCGGGATTGCAGCCGGGTGGCGAGATGAAGGGCGGGCGGCGCGAGTGGACTCAGCCGGTGCCGTTGTTGCGTGCCGTCATCGAAGGCGCGCCCAAGCTGTCGCTCGACATCGGCGGCAAGGCGATGGCGTTGACTCAAGGCAACGAGATCGCCATTCGCGCGCCGCTCGACGGCGCCAAAGCGGTCAGCATCGTCAACGCGCCGCTCGTGTTTTGCGGCTACGGGGTGACCGCGCCGGAACGCAAGTGGGACGACTTCAAAGGCGTCGACTTGCGCGGCAAGATTGCCGTGGTACTGATCAACGATCCCGATTTTGAAACGGGCGTTGGCGATTTCGGTGGCAAGGCGATGACCTACTACGGCCGCTGGACATACAAGTACGAAGAGGCCGCGCGACGTGGCGCCCTTGGCTTGTTGATCGTGCACGAAACCGCTCCGGCTTCCTACGGCTGGGCGACGGTAAAAAACTCGAACACGAATGCGATGTTCGATATCGTGCGCGACAATCCATCGGCGACGCACCCCAAGCTGGAAGGTTGGATCCAGCGCGACCTCGCTGTGTCCTTGTTCAAGAGTGCCGATCTCGATTTCGAGGCGCTCAAGAAAGAGGCGCAGACGCGCGATTTTCGCCCTGTCTCCCTGAGAAACGCGACATTCTCGGCGAACTACAAGGTCGATTCGAGCGTGATTACCTCACAGAACGTGGTCGGCCGCATCGAAGGCGAGAAATACCCCCACGAAACGGTGATTTACAGCGCGCACTGGGATCATCTCGGCGTTGGCGAACCCGATGCGAAGGGCGACAAGATTTACAACGGCGCCGTCGACAATGCGACTGGCACCGCGGCGCTGATCGAAATCGGCCGTGCGTTCGCGCATGGACCCAGGCCACAGCGCTCGGTCGTGTTTCTCAACGTGACGGCGGAAGAGAAAGGCCTGCTCGGCTCGGAGTACTACGCATCCAAGCCCTTGTATCCCTTGGCGACGACGGTGGCGGACATCAACATGGATGCGCTCGACCCGAATGGGAAGGCGAAGAATTTTTCGCAGTCCGGTTCGGCAAAATCGGAATTGCTCGATCTGGCTATCGACGCGGCAAGTGCCGGCGGTTTGTATTTCTCTCCGGATCCGCATCCGGAAGCCGGCAGTTTCTTCCGTTCCGATCACTTCGGGTTCGCCAAACGCGGCGTGCCGGCATTTTCGTGGGAGTCGGGCAACGATCTGGTCGCCGGTGGATTGAAAGCAGGCGAAGCGGCTTTGAAGGATTACACCGAGCACCGTTACCACCAGCCCGGCGACGAATGGCAAGCCAGTTGGACCTTTGCCGGCATGGCGCACGATTTGGGCATTCTCTATAAGCTTGGCGACGATCTCGCCAATTCGCGCCAATGGCCGAATTGGGCGAGCGACTCGGAATTTCGTCAAGTGCGCGACAAGACGGCGGGCGAGCGCAAGTAACGTCGCGCAAGTCGATTCACGAATGGCGTGCGCTCCGAAAGGCGCACGCCATGCGCGTTCGTTTTTTGCCGATCGATGCACCTGGATGCATCGATAAGTCTGGTTCATCGATGAGGATAGATACTCTGCGAAGCACAAGCGGAGCGAAAATGAAATTGTTACTGATGGGGTGTTTGGGGCTTGCGGCAGTATCGGCATACGCCGAACCGCGCAGCGAGGTGCAGCACGCTTTTACTCAGGTGCTCGATGCCGGCGGTTTTCGCGGCTATGCGCAAGGGCCGGTATTCGGCGCCGGATCGCCGGCGGTGGCGGGTCAGGTCGAGGTCGTTTTCCCCGACCGCATTCATGCGAGCACGGATGAGATGGAGTTCATCGCGATCGGCGCACGCGCCTGGATCCGTGCGCTCGGCGTCTGGAGCGAGGTCGATCGTTCGCTCGTACCCGCAACGCTGTTCGACATGGCGGCGATGCGTCGCGCCATTGCGAGCATTCGCGATGTGCATATTGAAGGAACGGCCAAGACGAACCAGTGTCCGGCGCAGGTTTACCGTTTCCACGCCAGCGGAAAATTGCCGGGCTCGAATGCTGACGGCGATGTGCGCGCATGGATTTGCGATGCAAGCGGGCGTCTCGCACGCATCGAGGCAACGAATGCGCGCACCGGCGAGCATGCCGTCGTCGATTTCGATGGGTCGCGTCGCGCGACGGTACAAGCGCCGCAGGAGTGATCGCGATGGACATGTGCGCCACTGCTTGCGCTACGCCCTTGCTCGCCATCGACGAACCGCCCGCTTTCTCGATTGAAAATGCGGCGGGCACCTCGCCGTTCTTTTTCACCTGCGACCATGCCGGGCGACGCCTGCCGCGAGCGCTGGGGAATCTCGGCGTTTCAGCGCGCGAGTTGCAGCGTCATATCGCCTGGGATATCGGCGCGGCAGGCGTCATGTCGCATCTTGCGCGGCGGCTCGATGCATTCGCGATCGCGCAGACCTACTCGCGGCTTGCGATCGATTGCAATCGCCCACTCGATTCGCCCACGTCGATTCCGCTGCGCAGCGAACGTACCGACATTCCCGGCAATGCGGATTTGTCGGCAATGCAGCGCCAGCAGCGGCACGACGAAATTTTCGCCCCGTATCACGCGCGCACGCTCGCCGAACTCGATGCCCGGCGCGATGCAGGCAGGCCGACCATTCTCGTCACTGTGCACAGTTTCACGCCAACCTATCTCGATATTGCACGGCCTTGGCATGTCGGCATTCTCTACCATCGCGACACGCGCCTGGCGCATGCCTTGCTTCGCACGATTCGCGACGACGGAAAATGGATCGTCGGCGACAATGAACCGTATGCCGTCAACGATACGAGTGACTATGCCATTCCGGTGTACGGCGAGCGTCGCGGATTGCCGCACGTCGAGCTCGAAATTCGACAGGACTTGATCGCCGATGCGGCAGGGCAGGCGGCATGGGCCGAGCGTGTGGCAGTGTGGCTGCGACATGCCGTCGCAGCAGCGCGCCTTGTTTGATAATGCCCTGTGTCGTCGTCGTATCATGCCGAGCAGGGGTTTTGTGGAGGCGAGTGCCATGTCCGACGACATCATCGACAACAGCAAACATCATCGCTATGAACTCACGATCGACGGTATCGTCGCGCACGTCGACTACGAACGCGAACCCGGCTCGGTCATCCTTACCCACACGATCGTGCCCGAGCAACTTGGGGGGCGCGGCATCGCTTCGCGGCTGGTTCAGCATGCGCTCGATGATGCGCGCAGACAGGGGCGGAAGGTGATTCCGCAGTGTTCCTTTGTCGCTGCGTTCATCGAGCGAAAACCGCAATATCGGGATCTTGTGCAGGATTGAGGTATCGCCAAGGTGGCTTGTGACGCGGCGGTGTGCGACGAATGGCAGGGTTGATTTTCGCCCGCACACGGCGCAGTCTCGGCGTTTTCAGCCGGGGAACCGACATGCGCGTCATCGCTCGATCGCTTTGCATTTCCGCCGCCGTCGTTGCGGCGACGATGGCCGGTCAGGTCGCGGCGCAGGAGCCGTCGGCCGACGAGGCCGCTTTTCGCGCGCTGTACAAGCAACTCGTCGAAATCAACACCACGCGCTCGGTCGGCAGTTGCACGCAGGCGGCGGAAGCGATGCAGGCGCGCCTGGTGGCGGGCGGCATCCCCAGGAGCGACACGCAGATTCTCGCGCCGCCGGATCGACCCAAAGACGGTGCGCTCATTGCGATCCTGCACGGCAGCGACAAGCTCGCCAAGCCGATTTTGTTGCTCGCGCACATCGATGTGGTCGAAGCCAAACGGGCAGACTGGCAGCGCGACCCGTTCAAGCTCGTCGAAGAAGATGGTTGGTTTTACGCACGCGGGTCGAGCGACGACAAGGCGATGGCGGCTGCGTTCACCGATAGTCTCATTCGCTACAAGAAGGAAGGCTTCATGCCCAGGCGCGGCATCAAGCTTGCGCTGACCTGTGGCGAGGAAACGCCGGACGTTTTCAATAGCGTGAAATGGTTGACCCAAACGCATCCGGACGTACTGAGTGCGGCGTTCGCATTGAACGAGGGGGCGGGTGGCGAGCTCGACAACAACGGCAAGCACATTGCGTTGCAAATTCAGGCTGGCGAAAAGGTGTATCAGGATTTCAAACTTCAGGCTGTCGATGTCGGTGGCCACAGTTCGCGGCCGACACACGACAACCCGATCGCGCACCTGGCAGCGGGACTGGCGAAGTTGTCGGCGTACTCTTTCCCGGTTGCGTTCAATCAAGCGACAAAGGGTTACTTCGAGGCGGAATCGAAACTCGTTGCCGCCGATGCGGCGACGCCGATGCGTGCGGTGCTTGCCGATCCGAAGGATGAGGCGGCCATCGAAAAATTGTGGGCATTGAACCCGGGTTGGAACAGCATGTTGCGCACGACCTGCGTCGTCACCCAGATCGAGGGCGGGCATGCGCCGAACGCGCTACCGCAGCATGTCGGTGCGAACGTGAATTGCCGCATTCTTCCGGGTGTGCCCGTCGAGGAAGTGCAGAAGATGTTGGCGAGCGTCATGGACGACCCCATGATCAAGATTGAGCCAACGGGTGAGCCGGGAATGCAATCGGCGCCACCGCCCCTGGGCGAAAAAATCATGGAGCCGGTGCGTAAGGTGGCCGAATCGATGTGGCCTGGCGTTGCGATCGTGCCGACGATGTCGACCGGCGCAACGGATGGTCGCTTCCTCAATGCCGTCGGCGTGCCGACCTATGGGTTGTCGGGCATGTTCCACGATGCCGAAGGCAGTCGCGCGCACGGCCTCAATGAACGCATTCGCGTGAAATCGTTACTGGATGGGCGTAAATTTCTCTATGAGGTGGTGAAGTTGTATGCCAACAGTGCGCACTAGTATCCCGTGCGCGCTTTCGAATGATTCGGCGGCGATGCCGGAATCGTTGTTTTGAGGAAATTCACGCGTGCGTGAGAGAATGCGCATGCCCCGCTTTCGTTCATCAGGATCGTACAACATGTCCCTTTCCATTCACGATGTTCTCGTTCCCACAGCCAACCGCATGTTCGCCAACGCCATCGTGTTGTTGCAGAAAGCCGAAACGTTTTCGGCAGCGAAGAAAATCGATGTCGGCGTGCTGCTCAATTCAAGGCTTGCGCCCGACATGTTTCCGTTGACCAAACAGATTCAGATCGCCTCCGACATGATCAAGGGGGGCGTGGCCCGACTCAGCGGCACCGAGGCGCCATCGTTTCCAGACACCGAGGCCACGGTGTCGGAACTGATCGCGCGAATCAACAAGACGCTGGAGTTCGTCAACAGCGTTCCCGCCGACAAATTCGTCGGTGCCGAGACGCGAGATATCGTCGTGCCGCGTCGCGTCGGCGAACTGCGCATGAAAGGGTTGCCGTACCTGCTCGATTACGTGCTGCCGAATTTCTATTTTCATGTGACCGCGCTGTACGCGATCCTTCGCCACAACGGGGTGGAGGTCGGCAAGGCCGATTTCCTGGGAAAGTTCGACTGAAAGGCGAGCGAAGGCGGAGTATCAGAACGGCCCGATGTGCTGCGCCGTTCGCGATCCTTTCGGGCGGCGCGCGGCACGATCGACAAATCGATTTTTGAGATTTCCGGTGCGGCATGTTCGAGGCAATCGCACAATTCTGGTTCGACGCCGTGGCGTGGTTGGCCACGCACTTCGTGTCGCCCGTGCTGACGTTTCTGCATCTCGGCAGTTTGGCGGGCGACCCGAATGACATCGCTACGGCGACATGGATCGCCGCGCTGCAACTGTTGGTCATTTCCTGTCTGTTTCGTCCGCTGGAATCGCTTGCGCCGGCGGAAGTATGGGTCGATCGAAAATTGACCGGAATCGATCGCACCTTCACGCTGCTGATGGTGCTTGGGTTGAATCCGCTATTCGCGTTTCTCGTCATGACGCCGTTCGCCAATTTTTTCGGTGGTGGCGGAGACATCGGTGCGACGGCGCAACCGAGCAGCGGCCTCGTCGGCCTGATTCCCGGCCTCGCTCAACATCCGTACTTCGCGTTCTTTCTCTACTATATCGTCTACGATCTGACGTATTACTGGATGCACCGCGCGCAGCACGCGATTCCGTGGTGGTGGGCGCTGCACAGCATGCATCACAGCCAGCGCCAGATGAGTTGTTGGAGCAACGATCGGGGCAGTTATGTCGACGGCATGTTGCAATCGTTCGTGCTCGCCTCGGCGGGCCTGTTGATGGGCGTCGATGCGGCGCAGTTCGCGCTGCTCGAACTGGTCAGCGAATTGGTGCAAAATTTTTCGCACACGAATACGCGGCTCGGGTTCGGTCGCATCTTTGAGCGTCTTTTCGTCGACCCGAAATTTCATCGCCTGCACCATATGCGCGTGGATCCATCGCGCCCGAGTTTGCACAACTGCAATTTCGGTCAGGTCATGTCGGTGTGGGACGGCTTGTTCGGTACAGCGCTGTACGGCGAACCGCCGCGCCCGACCGGGGTGGGCGATCCGACCGTCGATGCGGACAATGGTCGTGGCGTGATCGCGATGCAGTGGGGCGCGTTCCGTCGCTTCTGGGCGGCGGTGCGCAGCATCGACGGCTGGAAATTGCAGGAAGTCGCTTTCGACGAAAAGACACTCAAGCCGATTCCAGTCAGTCATGTCGATTTGCATGCGTTCGAGCCGCAGACGATGGGGGCGGGATCGACACTTGCGACTTGAATCCGATTCGGCTGTGCATGCGCCTGCCTGACGCCACCCATTCCGCTCTGCGATAATCCGGCATTCCTTCGTCGGCCTTGCCCATGTCGCTGCTCGTCTTTGCCTTCTGGTTGCTCAATATTTCTCTCGATACGGGAGGGCACCTTGCGTTCAAGGCGGCAGCGATGCAGCCCGAGGCAGCCAGCGAATTCGCGCGTTGGCAAGCGATGGCGGGTCGCCCCTGGATATGGATTGGCGTCGTCGCCTTCATTGCCGAGTTCGTCGTTTGGCAGGGGTTTCTGTCGCTGGTTCCCTTGTCACAGGGCGTGTTGCTTGGCTCGATCGACATCGTCGCCATCATGATCGCGGGGCGATTCCTGTTCGCGGAAAAACTCACGCCGCCGCGTGTGGTGGGCGCCACATTGATCGCCATCGGCGTCGCCATTGTAGGAGCAGGTTGATGCGCCGCTTCTACCTCATCGGCTTTCTCGTGTTGATGATCTTCGACACGACGACCCAGATTTGTTTCAAGTTCAATGCCAACCACGCGGGGCCATTCGTGCCGGAATTCGATTGGTTTCTGCGCATGGTCAGCGCGCCGTGGATGTATGTCGCCATTGCCGGTTATATCGGCTCGTTTTTCACCTGGATGACCTTGCTCAAGCACGCGCCGGTGGGACCTGCGTTTGCCGCCTCGCATCTGGAAATCGTGTTCGTGCTCGGCGCGTCCTTTCTGTTGTTCGGCGAACGGCTTACGGCGTGGCAATTGGTGGGTTGCGCCGTCATCCTCGCCGGCATCGTCTGTCTCGCATTCGATCCGCCCGATGAAGGGCACGATGCGGCTTGAGGCATTCCATGAAGTGCCGCCGACGGCCGGGTTGCCGCCGCGCTGGCGCGATCTGTTGCCATGGCGAGGGCCGTCGCTTGCTGCGCGGGCTGCAGAATTTCTTGGTGTCGAGGAGGTGCAGGTCACGTGTTCCGGCACAGCGGCATTGGTCGTCGCGCTGACTGCGTTGAAGCGACGCAGCGCACGCACCGACGTGATCGTGCCCGCCTATACCTGCCCGCTCGTGGCGATCGCGGTGGCCCACTGCGGATTGACGTTGCGCCCTTGCGATCTTGTCGTGAACGGCATCGACATGGACCCCGCGACACTCGCCGCACTGTGCGACGACAACACGCTCGCCATCGTGCCGACGCATCTCGGTGGGCGCGTTGCCGATGTCGATACCGCACTGGCTTGCGCGCATCGTGTCGGTGCGTGGGTCATTGAAGATGCGGCGCAGGCGCTAGGCGCCCGATTCGCCGATGATGCGTCGATCGGAACGAAAGGCAATATCGGGTTTTTTTCGCTCGCAGTGGGCAAGGGTCTGACCACCTACGAAGGCGGCCTGCTGATCGCGGGTGAGGCGGGGCTGCGCGAGGATTTGCGCCGATGCGGCGAGGAAATCGCTCGATACGATGCCGCTTTGGAAATCGCGCGCAGTGCGCAATTGATCGGTTACCACGCAATTTATCGCCCGCTCGGTTTGACCTTGGCGTATGGGTTGCCGCGTCGGAACGCGTTGCGCTCGGGCGACGCTATCGCCGCTGTCGGCGATGATTTCTCCTTGTCGATTCCGCTGCATCGCATGGGCGATTGGCGCGACGGCGTCGGTGCGCGTGCGTTTGTGCGACTTCACGATTTTCAGGAAAAACTTGACAAGCAAGCCGTGCGCCGCCGCTCGCGACTTGGAAGTATCGCGGCGATCACGGTTTTTCAGGATCGCGATCGTGTACGCGGCACGTGGCCGTTTTTTCTCATATGCATGCCAACCCGGGCGGCGCGTGACGCGGCATTGTCCGAGTTGTGGGCATCGCACCTTGGCGTCAGCCGTTTGTTCATCCACGCGTTGCCGGACTACGCCTATTTGCGTGATATCGTATCAGCGCTGCCGCTGCCGAATGCCCGCGAGTTCGCCGCGCGCACGCTCACCGTTTCCAACAGCCTTTGGCTCGGTGATGAAGAGTTCGAGCAAATTGCATGTGCACTCGAACGGGCATGCGCAAATCGCAATGGCGGCGCGGTTTGAGTGCGCAATGAGCGGGTTTCCTGTTTTGTGCGTGGCATTGCTCCGAATCCGGCGAAAAAAAAACGGGTCTCGATTTTCGCGAGACCCGTAACGGCTGGAGAACGCCTTGAAAATAGTGGAGCCTGCGTTGTGTTGACGGCAGGCTCGTTTTGCCCGACTCAGAACTTCAAACGCAGCGTCACATAGAACTGACGACCGTTCACGTAGAACGCCTCTGGCGCCTTGCCATAATTGAGTCCTGCCGAATGGCCTTCGGTGTAGTACTTGAGCTTCGGATTGTTGAGGTTCATGGCATCGAACGACACGCTTGCCCAATCGTTGAACGTATAGCCCGCCGAGGCAGAGAGGTAGCCCGCACCCGCCTGATAATAGGGTTCGAGATAGCCGTACTCGTTGAGGAAACCATCGTAGAACGACGAACGATAGGTATAGCTGATGCGTGCATTGAACTGCTGATTTTCGAAATAGCCGGAAAGACCGACCGTGTTCTTCGAGTTGCCGAGCAGAGGCCGATCGCCCGCCGCCGCACCTTGCTGGCCGGTACCCAGTGCGCCACCGAGCAACGTTCCACCCGATTCGTGGCTATTGCTGTAGGTGTAGGTCGCCTGCGCGCCAAAGTGCTCGCCGATCGGCTGGATGTAGTTCAACTCCACGCCGCGAACGGTGCCGCGTACGTTGATCGGAATCGACACGATGTAGTTGCTCTGCACCGGTGTGATGACGTTGCTTCCGGGGGTGGATGAAAGAAACAGGTTGGTGTATTGCCCGGTCTTCGTCCCCCAGTCGGAATAGTTGCTCAGATCCATGGCGAATATGCTGGCTGACAGCAGGCCGCGCTCGGAAAAGTACCATTCCAGCGATGCATCGAAGTTGGTCGAGAGCATCGGCCTCAGGTATGGGTTGCCGCCGGTGCCGGAACCGATGGCAGTGGCCACGCGCGGATCCGTCAAACTCGTCGGAGTGGCGAGAGAAGCGTATTCCTGACGCGTCAACGTCTGCGACGCAGCGAAGCGGGCGACGACTTCGTCGTTGATGTTGAACTTCAGGTTCGCGCTCGGCAGGATTTTCGAGTAGCTGCTGGCATATGTGTTCCAATAAAACACGCCCCACGGATTGTTCGGAATCAGCTGATAGCTCGACTCGATCGGGCTGGTGGCGGTGTAGGTGATGGATTGATCCGTATTCACCCAGCGCAGGCCGACATTGCCGCTCCAGCGATCGCCCGTGAAGTTTGCTTGCACGTACAGCGCGGTGTTCTTTTCGCCGATGCGACCGCCAGAATCGAGTGGATAGAAGCGCGCCGGGTCGCGATTCGCCATGACTTTGTCGATCGCGGCGAGTTGAGCAGGCGTGTAGTACCACAACGCGTTCGGCATCATCGGCACACCGAGACTGCTGCCAAAATTGGACGGATAGGACTGATACGTCGACGGATACGAAGCAAGCGTTCCCGGCCAATTGGCCCAGTTCGGCCCCTGGCTGATCGAATTCGGGTTGTAGCGCGAATGGTTCGAGTAACGTGCGCCGAAATCGAGTGAGCTGAGCACCGAGTTGTCGAAGGCCAGTGACGCGTCGATGTTGCCCCAGTCTTCCTTGTCGTAGGTGGTGTCGTTGACTTTGCCGAAGATCCAGCCGTCGCCGGGCACCATGGCGGAGTTGGCGGGGCTGCTGTTCGGTCCACCCAGACTCCAACCGATCGGTGAGCCGTAACCGCCCATCGCCCAGGACGAGCCGGCGTTCTGGCCAACCACGGTCTCGAACACGTCTTGTACCGGCGTTTTGCCGTAACCATGCGTGCTGCCAACCTGGAACTTGACGTCGAGGCGATCGGAGGCGCGCCATTTGCCATCGAGCGACACGTAGCGACTCGATTGCGCTTCGTCCGGGCGCGAGATCATGTCGTAGATGCCGTAATCCGCGTTTGCGCCGCCTGGGGCGACTGACGCAAATTGAGCGGAGGTCAGGATGTTGTTCTTGACGGTATAGTTTTGCAGGGCGGCCGCGGCGGCGGCATTGTTGGAGCCAAGGATGCCGTTGCCGCCGTTCCACAGCATGAAGTTTCGGTTGTAGTTCGTCTCGTTGATGTGCGAGTAGAACGCATTGAGATCGAAGGTGAGCGAGTCAGTTGGCTTCCATTCGATATCGACGATACCACCCTTGCGGGTACGTTCCTGCGTGAACAGTGCAGCGCCAGGCAGGTTCGGATAGAACACGCCGGCGAGATCTGGATGCAATTTCGCGACCGCCGAGGTTGCCGAGATCTGCGAATAGCCGAGCATTTCCTGACCGTTGCGTTGCAGCGCGCGGACTTCGTAGAAGGCTTGCGCCAGTACGCCGAAGGTGCTGTCGGCATTTTTCCACGAGACCAGGCCGTCGAACTGCGGCTTGGTCTTGCCGGGCAGATCGGAGTAGACGCCGCCCAGCGACACGGCCGCATTGAGCGGCTTGGAAAAATCGAGTGGCTTGCGCGTGACGATGTCGACGGTACCCGCGGCACCGCCTTCCATCAACTTGGCTTCGGGAGTTTTGTGGACGACGACTTCGCTGACGATTTCGGACGGAAGCAGGCTGTAGCTGACGCTGCGACTGCTGCCCGAGGCGAGCACGAACCAGTCGCCCGTAGCAACCGCGTGGCCATTCAATGTGGTCAGCGTCAGTGCGGGTGCGGTGCCACGCATTGAAACGCGATCCGCCTCATCGAAACCGCCTTCCGCGCCCGCCGCGTCGGCGATGTTGATGCCGGGCAGACGCGCGAGTGTATCGGCGACATTCTTGGCCGGCAGTTTGCCGATATCTTCGGCGGTGACGACTTCGACATGCGTATCGGCGTCTTTCTTCAGCGCGATCGCTTCGGCTTCACTCTTGCGGATGCCGGTCACGATCACTGTGCCGAGTTCCTCAGGGGCGCGTTTCGCATCTTTTTTTGCATCCACGGCAGTCTGCTGTGGATCGGTCGTTACTGAATCGGCGGCATGGATCGCCGCGCTGCAGTACAGACTGGCGGCGATGCTCGCCGCGAGCATGGTTTTGGAATATTTCATCGTTGCCCTCTCAATGATGGTGAACAGTCAGGAAGATTTGGCCCAAGCCGCATCTCCAGCTCTTTTCCACTTCTTCGTTTTTGCTTTTGTTTTTTTAGTGTGCATCCCGCACGTTTCCACTTTCCTTTTTCCTTTCCTCGTTCCGGCGAACGAATTGGATTCAGTTGCTTCCGTCGCCGTGTTCGTGGTCGAGAAACCAGTGCGCCGCACCGGCGACACCGAGTTGGCCGTGATCGATCAAGTACACCGGCACCCGTTCGATTGCCTCACGCATGGGGCCTTTGTCGCGCATGCGTGCGGCGAAATTGCTGGCCTTCAGAAGCGAGGCGATTTGCGGCAGTACGCCGCCGGCGAGATACACCCCGCCATAGGCACCTAGCATCATGACGAGATCCCCGATCAGGCTGCCGAACCAGCCGCAGAATAGAGCGACGGTCTCGGCGGCCAGCGCATCGTTTCCCGCCAAAGCGGCAGCGGAGATTTGAGTGGGCGAGTGGAGCGGATCTGGCGCTGCACGTAACGTGCAAAGCGTTTGATACAAGGCAAGCAATCCGGGGCCGGAAAAAACTCGTTCATTGGGGACATGCTTCGTGCCTGCCCCGAGGTGGCGCAGAATCTCGACCTCCAGTTCGGAGTGCGGAGCGAGCGCGGCGTGTCCACCTTCCGTGGCCAGAATGTAAGGTCTGTCGTTTCCAGGAATCAGCGCGGCGGCGCCCAATCCCGTACCCGGGCCGATGACAAGCCGTGGTTGGCTTGCGTCTATTGCATCGTTGCCGGAGAGGTGGGTCGATTGGGTAACGGAATGGAAGTGCGCCGCATAGGCGATGGCTTTGAAATCGTTGACGAGCGAAATCCGCTCGAAGCCGAGTTCTTTGCGCAGATGGGGGAGCGATACGCGCCATGGCAAGTTGGCATTGACCAGGTGGTCGCCCAACTGCAATCCCGCACATGCGATGCAGGCCGCCTTGGCGGCTGGCCCATCCTGGGTTTGGGCGAATTCGCGCAGGATGTCGTGAAGGTTTGCATAGTCGGCACAGGCGAATTTCCGGTACTGCGTGATACGGATGCGCCCGCCACCATTGCCGCCATCGATTCGTCGTACCAGGCCGATGCGCGCATGGGTGCCGCCAACGTCGGCGGCAAGAAACGCATCGTCTGTCGCAGACACCGTATGGGTGCGTTGTGATGACGAATCGATGAGTTGCGGACTTGCGCCGTGCATTGGTTGCAACACTCCGTGCTCGAAATCGATGTACTTCGGATCGGAATTTCAGTCTCGCCAATCGTTGCCTTCGGCATCGGATCGATTGCGTGGATCGGAGTGTCCGGCAATGTGACAACGTTGTCAACACAATGTCAAAAAAATGTTTCCCCCGCGAAGAATTGACGTAAAAGCTTTGTGCAATGCGGGAAAAAGGTTAATTTCGATATGACAACGTTATGCGGAAAGCCGTTGTGGAATCGTATTGATCGAGTTTCGCCATCCGCTTCCATGCGGGTGCGAGAAACGAATGCGTTGAACGGCGGCAATTTTTTCCGATGTCGAATCCGACTGCGAACTGCGATTGGCAGCGCGACGTTATTCGGGAGACAATGTGGCGGGGGAACATGCCGTTGAAAAAGATGAAGACAACTACGACGACACACAAACGCAGCGTTACGATCAAAGATGTCGCCAAGCGCGCGAAGGTGTCGTTGAAAACCGTTTCGCGCGTCGTCAATCGCGAGCCCGCAGTGCTCGAAACCACGCGCAAGCGAGTCGAAGTCGCGATCGCCGAGTTGAACTATCAGCCCGACCAGTCCGCGCGCAGTTTGCGCAGCGCGAAGTCGTACACCATTGGCATGGTCTACGACAATCCGAATGCGTACTACGTCATTGCGATGCAGAACGGCGTGTTGTCGGTGTGCCGCGAGGCCGGGTTTGATCTCAACATCCATCCTTGCGATTCGAATTTCTCCGGTCTGGCCGAAGAGTTGCGCGATCTCGTGCAGCGTTCGCGTCTTGCCGGTCTCGTGCTGGCGCCACCGATGTCGGAGCGCATGGAATTGATTCGGTATCTTGCGGCGAACAAGATCAAGTTCGTGCGCATTCTCTCGGCGGCAGAAGACCCGCGCGACGGGTTCCCTTGCGTTTTCGTCGACGATCGCGATGCCGCCTATGCGGTTACCGAGCACTTGATTCAATTGGGACACCACCGCATCGGATTTCTTTGGGGCGGCAAGGCGCATCGTTCGAGCCCGGAGCGCTTCAAGGGTTACGAAGACGCACTCAAGCATTACGGTATCGCCATCGACAAGGCGCTTATCGTCGAAGGCGACTATTCGTTCGATGACGGTTTCCGCGGCGCACGCAAGCTGTTGGATTTGGCCAACCCGCCAACGGCGATCTTCGGGTCGAACGACGAAATCGCCGCCGGCGTACTCGCGGCGGCGAAGGCGGCCAACTTGAGCGTGCCTTATGATCTGTCGATCGCCGGTTTCGAGGACAGCCCGTTCTCGCGCCAGTGCTGGCCGGCACTGACCACGGCAAAGCAGGCGACGGGCGATATTGCGCGTCGCGCCACGGAACGGTTGATTGCCGAGCTCGAGCATTCCGTGCGCGATGTCCCATACAGCAATGAAAATGTGGGCTTCAGTCCGACCTTGGTGATTCGTGGCTCGACCGGCCCGGTGCGGCCTGGGCGCAATGCGACACG
>JAFEFR010000386.1 GCA_018240485.1 Pseudomonadota bacterium | reverse complement strand
GGGTGCCCGTCTGCTTCAGCGTCGTGACCAGGCTGCCACCGGCCTCGTCGTTCAATTTGGCGCTGCGTTGATCCAGCCGCGGCAGTACCAGCTGGGGTGCGCGTGGGTCGGTGCCCGCGCCGATAATGGAGGCAGGGCCGGGCGTGTTGCCGTTGATCACAATGCTGGCGCCGGTGAACGGCGCGCTGCCGGACAAGCCCGGATTGGTGCCACCGCCGACGGTCCAGTTGGCGTAGCTGTTCTGCTCGAAACCGCCGTTCTGGAAAATGGCCATGGCATGGGTGGAAACCGTCGCCAATGCGACAGCGGCTACGGTGCGCGGCATCCGGCGCAGCGAGAACGAAGCAAACATGAAGGACTCCAGCGAAGGGCGTCGGGATCGCTTGTCTGGACGCGCGTGCGAATGGCAACCGCCAATTCCGGCGATGTGTACGCCGCTTGCGATGGACGCGGTACCCCGACATGGCCGGCCCATGCGCCATCGTAGGAAAATTCATTGCGCCGCCGTACCCCGCGAACGCGGGGGGGGCTACTCAGTGGGCGGCGTCGAATAGCGTTTGTAGTGCCACTGGTACTGGTGCGGGGCGAGTCGAATGCAGTCCTCGACACCCCGATTGAGCGCGGCGATGGCGATGGGTAGATCGGCGTCGGCGATATCGTCGGGGGCGGGCAAAAAGTGCAACACGTAGCCCGCGCCGCGCGGCAGGCGTTCGGCAAAGGCGAACAGCACTGTCGCACCGGTCCGTTGCGCGAGGCGTGAAAGCAACACCATGGTCAGCGCGGGCCGACCGAAGAACGGCGCGAACTCGCCCTCGCCCTGTTTGGGCTGCTGGTCGGGCAGGATGCCGACAACGCCGCCGGCAACGAGCCGCTTGAACAGGGTGCGTACGCCGGCGCTCCCCTCCGCGCGCACCTGTTCGGCGGCGAAGCCACCCCGCGCACGGATCAGCAGCGGTTCGAGTTCGGGTTGCCGCGGGGGGCGGTAGGCGATCGCGATCCGGGTGCGGCTGCACAGCCAGTAGTTGAGCAGCTCCCAACAACCCAGATGCGGCGCGGCGACGATCAGGCCGCGACCGGCCGCCAGCGCAGCATCGAAACGTTCGCCGCCGCGCACTTCCCGCACGAGGGCCAGCGAGCGTTGCGGGTCGCGGGTCCATATCTTCGCGATTTCGAGGAAGGACTTGCCCGCTTCGATCAACGTTGCGGTGAGGAAATGACGCTTTTCCTCGCCAAATCCCGTATTGATACAGGAGAGGGTGTATTCGGCCTTGTGTCGCATGGGGTTGTCGATGCGCGCGAGCAGCCACCCGACGGCGACTCCGAGCGCATGCAGCGCACGCAAGGGCAGCCAGCCAAGCAGACACAACATCCAATAGACGACACGAATGTACCAGCGCATCTCGATCGACATCGCGGAAACCCGGCATTGTAGCGACATGCGCCGCCGTCGATTGACCGCATTCGCGCCAACCGCGACCATCGTGCCATCGCCATCGTGCCCGCCCACCCCCTCATCGGATACCCATGATCGCCCTCATCCAGCGCGTTGCCGAGGCCCGCGTCGACGTCGACGGCCAAACCATCGGTCGCATCGGCCCTGGCTTGCTTGCCCTGATCGGCGTACAGCGCGGCGATGGCGAGGCGCAGACTCGACGACTGCTCGACCGTCTGCTTGGCTACCGCGTGTTCGGCGATGCCGACGGCAAGATGAATCTGTCGCTGACCCAGACCGGAGGCGGCTTGTTGCTGGTCTCCCAGTTCACGCTGGCCGCGGACACGCGCTCGGGCATGCGTCCGGGGTTTTCCACCGCCGCCGCTCCCGGCGACGGCGAGCATTGGTTCAATCGACTGGTCGAATTGGCCAAAGAGCACCATTCGCCCGTGGAAATCGGTCGTTTTGGCGCCCATATGAAGGTCAGCCTTGTCAACGACGGCCCGGTGACGTTCTGGCTGGAAACAAACAACAACGCGTGAAGGGTCAAGTTGGCGCGAAAACCCGCTCCGCCACCCGCGCACCCAGTTGTCCTTGACACCCCTCCTATACTTTCAAACTCTTTCGTTTCAAGCCGCCGACTCCATGAACGCAGACGCCCGCAGCCAGCAACAGTCCGAAATCAAGACCCTGATCATCAAGGGCAAGGAACAAGGATTCCTGACCTACGCCGAGGTCAACGACCACCTGCCCGACGACATCGTCGATCCGGAGCAGATCGAAGACATCATCGGCATGATCAACGACATGGGCATCGAGGTGCACGAGGTCGCGCCGGAGGGTGATTCGATCCTGCCCGAAACCCCGGTGGCGACGGACGATGAAACCGCGACCGAGGAAGCCGTGGCGGTGTTGTCCGCCGTCGATGCCGAGGTGGGCCGCACCACCGATCCGGTACGCATGTACATGCGCGAGATGGGCACGGTCGAGCTGCTCACGCGCGAGGGCGAAATCGCCATCGCCAAGCGCATCGAGGAAGGGCTGGGACAAGTGCAGTCGGCGCTGGCCAGTTTCCCGTGGTCGATCCAGCTGCTGGTGGAGGAATACGACCAGCACACCGAGGGCCGCAAACGCCTGTCCGAAGTGCTGACCGGTTTTCTCGACATCGAAGCGCCTGAATCTCCGGTCAACGAGACGATTCTCGAATCCGAAGAGTCCAGCGCAGCCGACAAAGACGACGACGATGAAGGCGGCGAAAACGCCGAAGAAGCCGGCCCCGGCGAAACCGGCCCTGACCCGGTCGAAGTTGCGCGCCGCATGGAAGAACTGCGCACGCTCTACGTGAAATTCCAGAAGAGTGCGGCCAAGGTCGGCATCGACGACAAAAAAACGCAGAAAGTCCGCGATCTGATGGCCGAGGCATTTCTCAAGCTCAAGTTGCCGGCGATCATGATCGATGCTTTCGTGAGGAAGCTGCGCGAGGTGGTGACTACCGTCCGCCAGCACGAGCGCACGATCATGGACATCTGCATCAAGCAGGCGCACATGCCGCGCAAGGATTTCATCAAGGCATTTCCCTCGAACGAGACGAACCCGAAATTCGCCGATGAAATCATCCGCAAGAAACAGAAATGGGCGTCGTCGATCAAGGCGCACAAGGACGATATTCTCGCCGAGCAGGAAAAACTCGTCGCGCTGGAGAAAACCCTGTTTCTCTCGCTCGCCGACGTCAAGGAAATCAACCGCGCCATGTCCATCGGCGAGGCCAAGGCCCGCCGCGCCAAGAAGGAAATGGTCGAAGCCAATCTGCGTCTGGTCATCTCGATTGCGAAAAAGTATACCAATCGCGGTTTGCAGTTCCTCGATCTGATCCAGGAGGGCAACATCGGCCTGATGAAAGCGGTGGACAAATTCGAATACCGCCGCGGCTACAAGTTCTCGACCTACGCGACGTGGTGGATCCGCCAGGCGATCACGCGCTCGATCGCCGATCAGGCGCGCACCATCCGCATCCCGGTGCACATGATCGAGACGATCAACAAGCTCAACCGCATCAGCCGCAGCATGCTGCAGGAGATGGGCCGCGAGCCGACACCGGAAGAGTTGGCGGTGAAGATGGAGATGCCCGAGGACAAGATCCGCAAGGTGCTCAAGATCGCCAAAGAACCGATTTCGATGGAAACGCCGATCGGCGACGACGAAGATTCGCACCTCGGCGACTTCATCGAAGACACCCAGGTCGAATCACCGGTCGAAGCGGCCACCGGCACCGGTCTGCACGAAACCGTGCGCGACGTGCTCGGCGGTCTGACCCCGCGTGAGGCCAAGGTGCTGCGCATGCGCTTCGGCATCGACATGAACACCGACCACACCCTCGAAGAAGTTGGCAAGCAGTTCGACGTCACCCGCGAGCGTATCCGCCAGATCGAAGCCAAGGCGCTGCGCAAGCTGCGCCACCCGAGCCGCTCCGAGCAATTGCGCTCGTTTCTCGATCTGGAATGACCGCGATCCGCACCGCTGCACGAAAAAGGCCGCATTGCGGCCTTTTTCGTTACTTGGCGACGCCGCGCAAACTCAGGTGTGCAACGTGAAAGGCGTGAAAGCCGTTTCCCTGTCGAAATAGTCTTCATTCTCCGCGTGCTTCAGGGCTGCGATGAGGCGATATGTCAACGGTGTGGCGAGAACTTCCCACAGCACTTTGAGTGCATAGTTGGACAACATCACGGTGACGACCAACCGGGTTTCCCAGACGCCGAAAAATGCGATTGGGTAAAACACCAGGCAATCCACGCCTTCGCCGATGATGGTCGAGCCGATGATGCGCGACCATAGGGCATTGCCGTTTGTCCACAATTTCATTTTTGCTAAAGTATACGAATTCATGAATTCGCCAAGAAAAAAGGCCGTGATCGAGGCAAGCACGATGCGCGGGGTCTGGCCGAAGATCGATTCGTAAGCCTCCTGACCGTGCCAGCCTGCCGCCGCCGGCAGCTTGACCACGACGGTGGCCATGATCGAGGCGAACACGAGTGCAGTCAGGCCGGACCAGATCACCCGACGTGCGCGTGCGTAGCCGTAGACTTCGGTCAAGACATCGCCGAACACATAGGAGATCGGGAAAAACAACACTCCTGCGCCGAACGTGAAATCGCCGATGATCGGCAGCTGCACGGTGGCCACCTTGGCCGGGCCGATCAGGTTCGAACAGAGCAGGACGCAAACGAACGCGCCGAGAATGAAATCGTAGTAGCGGTAAGTGCGGGATGTGGCGGCGGTCGGAGACATGCGCAGGCCTCGGCGGGAATCGTATCAGCATGCCGCAAGTGCCCACGGTGTGCCAGCGTTGACGCTGGGCCGCACTCAATGCGCAACGAACAGCGGGATGTCGCTGTGCTGGAACAAATGGCGCGTGATGCCGCCGAGAACGAGTTCGGCGATGCGCGAATGGCCCCAGGCGCCCATCACGATCAAATCCGATTTTGCCGCGTGGGCGGCGTCGAGAATGCCGGCACCATAGTTGCCAGACGCATCGAATTTGCGGAATTCCGC
Organism: Pseudomonadota bacterium; assembly: GCA_018240485.1. Taxonomy (GTDB): domain Bacteria; phylum Pseudomonadota; class Gammaproteobacteria; order Xanthomonadales; family Rhodanobacteraceae; genus Rudaea. The sequence continues at coordinate 6,202 of JAFEFR010000386.1, read as the reverse complement.
TTTCACGCCATGACGTGAAAAATAGGCGGCGATATCCAGTGCGGGAAGATGCCGTGCGCCGACCGGATTCATCGGTTCTGCGCCGTCGAGCACCAACACTTCGCGAGCTTGGCGGAGCAGCGGCATGGCGTCGTGAATGGCGCGTGCGCCTTCGCGGCTGTGGTTCCAGGCGACCAGCATGCGTTCGCCGACGCCCGCCGGTTTCGCGGTCTCGGGCACGACGACGACCGGCACGCCGGCGCCGAATACGGTGCGTGAAACGATGCCCCAGCCGGTCGGCGCGTCGGCAATGAGTTGTGGTCGCTCGGCCACGACGAGATCGCACCAGCGCGCGACGTGGCAAATCGCTTCGACCGGCTCGCCCTGTGCCACCAGCCATTCGCCCGCTACCCCGGCCGCGGCAAGCCGGCGCATCCAGATTTCGCGTTGCGCCAGCGCGGTGCCGTAAAGTTCGTCCGCCTCCTGCACCTGGAAGACGACGGTTTCCAGGGTCGAATAGGCCACCGTGCCGAGCGAGGCGACGAACAGGCCGGACAGATAGGCGTCGAGCTTCGTCGCCAACGACAACGCCACGTTGGCGGCGAGGGAGTCGCCTTCGCAGCGACGCATGTGAACGAGAATGTCGAAGCGGGCCATGCGCGCGTTCTCCGGTTCTGTCCGTGGCGCAAGCTTACGCTTTTCGGCGGCGGTCGTGTCGTACGTTGCTAATGTCATGCGATGGCAGGGAAAACGTAGCACAAATTTCACCTTTCCGTTGTGCCTCACCGAGTAAGATCGGGCTCCATCGGAAACTAAGGAGTTGGTCATGCGCACATCCCCCTCCGTCGGATTCGCTCTGCTTGTCTTCGCATTGACAGGCCTGTATTCGTCCCGCACCGAGGCGGCGGGCAAGATCGATTGCGAGATGCGCTTCAACCTGTCCGGCTGGGCCGCGATCTACAAGCACGCCGAAGGCAACGGCACGATCACCTGCGACAACGGCAAGCGCTTCAACGTGCACATCACCGCCGTCGGCGGCGGCCTCACCGCCGGCAAGTACAAGGTCGAAAACGGCAAGGGCAAGTTCGCCGAAGTATCGAACACGGATCAGTTGTTTGGCAGCTACGCGCAGGGCGAAGCCAATGCCGGCCTGATCAAGTCCGGCACGGCGCAGGTGCTGACCAAGGGCACCTCGACACTGGCACTCTCCGGTGCTGGTGAGGGCATCGATCTCGGTGTCTCGTTCGGCAAATTCACGATCACGCGCACGAAGTAAGAGGTCACGCCCTTTGCCAATCTCAGCTTTCAACGTATCCAAGCTCGCGTCGAAATGCTCACGCGTAATGAGGCGCTGGCTACCGCCGCCGTATTCGCGCGGGATTGGGTGCGTTCGTGCAAAGCGCGAACGGCGGAGCCTAAATATTCCGTCAGGATGCGCGCGATTTTCGCTCAATCCAGATTGCGTTAACCGGGATTCCAACTGAGCGTCAAGGCTTCAAGCCCTGCGAGGCCGTGTTTGTTTGTGTCGATGCGGCGTCCGTGCAATCCGCGTCATCGGGACCCGCCGGGAAAAATCGACCCGTGCGATTCGCACTCCTGCCGGAATTTGCAGGTGCCGTACCCGACCACTGTGTTTCAAACGCAACTCGGGTTAAGGTCGCACCATGAATGACTCGACCGCGGTGCCTTGCGCCGACCATGAAGAAATCGCCAACACCCTGACTCACGGCTTCGGCATCGTGCTCGCCATTGTCGGCACCCTCGTTTTGCTGCACGCCGCGCAGGCCGGCGCCGCATCGGGTGCGGTGGTGGCCTGCGCGGTGTACGCGACGACGATGATCGTGCTCTACTTCGCCTCCACCCTGTACCACGCTGCCGGCATTCAGCATGTGCGCGGCATCGCGCCGCCACGGCCACGCCTGCGCGCGTTCGACCACATTGCCATTTTTTTGTTGATCGCAGGCACCTACACGCCCTATGTGTTGCTCGCACTGCGCGGCGCCTGGGGCTGGAGCCTGTTCGCGATCGTCTGGTCGCTAGCCGCGATCGGCACGCTATTCGAGTTGACCTCGCTGCGTCGCTTTCGCGGCGCGATGGTTACGCTGTACATCGGCATGGGATGGGTCGGCCTCGTTGCGATAAAACCGCTCACTGCTGCGCTCGCACCGAGCGGGCTGTGGCTGCTGTTTGGCGGCGGTGCGGCCTATACCTTGGGCGTCGTCTTCTACAAAATGAAATCGCTGCGCTATCACCATGCCATCTGGCATCTGTTCGTGCTTGCCGGCAGCGTGTTGCACTATTTCTCGATTCTGTATTTCGTGCTGCCCACGCAAGCGATGCCTTGACCTGGCTGCCACAAGGCCGCCGGCCGGCACGCCGACTACGCTCGGCATGCGCGGTTCGGCTTCGCGGCGGAAGGGATTTGCGTGCGATCTGCGCCAGCTGGGTCGTCCGCTTGCAAATCGGTCATGCGCGCCATACAATGAACCACATGGTTCACTATCAAGCCCGCCTCGACGCAACGTTCGCTGCGCTTGCCGATGTCACCCGACGCGGCATGCTGGAGCGTCTCGGGAGTTCAGACGCCTCCATCACCGATCTTGCCAAAAAATTTCGCATGACCCTCACGGGCATGAAGAAGCACGTCAGTGTTTTGGAGCAGGCGGGGCTGGTGACCACGGAAAAAATCGGGCGCGTACGAACCTGCAGGCTCGGACTGCGCCGGCTGGAGGAAGAGGCTGCCTGGATCGAGCAGCACCGCCAGCTCTGGAGCGCACGCTTCGACGCACTCGACGAACTTGTCGAGCATCTGAAACGCAAGGAGAAGACCGATGCCAAACGCAAGAGAAGGTAGTTCCGCCGCCACGCACCGCACCGTCGTGGAACGCAAATCCGACCGCGAACTCGTGGTGACGCGAACATTCGATGCCCCCGTGCACCTCGTCTTCGAGGCATGGAGCAAGCCCGAACTGTTCAAGCTCTGGTGGATTCCGAAGTCGGCGGGCATGGTGCTGGTGTCGTGCGAGATGGATATCCGCACCGGCGGCGCGTATCGCCTCGTGTTCAGCCATCCGGCTTTCGATCAGCCGATGGCGTTCTTCGGCACGTACCGGGAAGTGACGCCGAACCAACGCATCGTGTGGACGAACGAGGAAAGCGATCAGGGTGCCGTGACCACGGTGACGTTCGAGGAACACGCCGGCAAGACGCGGGTTACCTTCCACGAACGCTACCCCACGGAAGCGGCCCTGGACGAAGCCCTCACCGGCTCGGCGGAAGGCCTGCCCGAGCAGTTCGCACAGCTGGACGAATTGCTCGCAGACAGATCGCGCCATTCCGATCGAAGCGCGAACGCCTCCCCCTAACCGTTTGCGGCCCTCGGATGGCTCCGAGGGATGTTCCGGGAGGCGCCGAAGAGCGAGAAATTGGCCTGATCGTCCGCTTCGAATTCTGGCGCGCGGGAGGGTTGAGCGGCCGGAACTGTCGCGCCGGACTGTCCGAGTCGTGTCGTTCATCGGATAATGCCCCCCGAGCTGTCTGGCGGCTGCCGATGTATGTGGAAATGCATGTGACGGCATTGCCAAGGCCGTGGGAATTCCTCATTGATCAACCGGGTGAAGAAAAGTGCTTTTGGTGATCGACAACTACGACAGCTTCACCTACAACATCGTGCAGTATCTGGGCGAGCTGGGCGAGGACGTGCGCGTGGTGCGCAACGATGAGTTGACGGTGGCCGATATCACGCGGCTTGCCCCGGAGAAAATCGTGATTTCGCCAGGCCCGTGCACGCCGAACGAAGCGGGCGTGTCGCTGGCCGTGATCGAACAGCTCGGCGGCCAAGTGCCGATACTTGGCGTGTGTCTGGGCCATCAGGCGATCGGGCAGGCGTTCGGCGGCAAGGTGGTGCGCGCGCGCGCGATCATGCACGGCAAGACCTCGCCGATCTGGCACAAGAATGTCGGCGTGTTTGCCGGTTTGCCGGACCCGTTCGAGGCAACTCGGTATCATTCCCTCATTGTGGAAAAAGGTTCTTTGCCGGCCTGCCTGGAAATCACGGCGTGGACGCAGCATGCCGACGGCAGCGTCGACGAGATCATGGGGCTGCGTCACAAGACGTTGCCGATCGAGGGCGTGCAATTCCACCCCGAATCGATCATGACCCAGCACGGGCGCGATCAACTGCGCAATTTTCTGCGCACATCGGCACCGAAGCTGGCGGCGTAAGCGATGGCGATCACCCCGCAACAAGCTCTGCAGCGCACGATCGAGCATCGCGAAATCTTTCATGACGAAATGGTCGAGCTGATGGGCCAGATCATGCGCGGCGAGGTCTCGCCGACGATGACCGCCGCGATCCTCGCCGGGCTGCGCGTGAAGAAGGAGACCGTCGGCGAAATCGCCGCGGCCGCGCGCGTGATGCGCGAGATGGCGGCAAAGGTGCCGCTGGCGCAGGATGCCGCCGCGAATCGCCACCTGATCGACATCGTCGGCACCGGTGGCGACGGCTCGAACACGTTCAACATCTCGACCGCGGCCATGTTCGTCGTTGCCGCGGCGGGCGCGCGCGTGGCCAAGCACGGCAATCGCAGCGCTTCGTCGAAGTCGGGCAGCGCGGACGTGCTCGAAGCGTTCGGTGCCGCGATCGATCTCGCGCCCGCGCAGGTCGCCGCCTGCCTGGACGAAACCGGTATCGGCTTCATGTACGCGCCGAATCATCACCCCGCGATGAAGAATGTCGGCGCGGTGCGCAAGGAAATGGGCGTGCGCACGCTGTTCAACATCCTCGGGCCGCTGACCAATCCGGCTGGCGCCTCGCACATCCTCATGGGCGTGTTCCATCCCGATCTCGTCGGCATCCAGGTGCGCGTGCTGCAACGGCTCGGCGCGGGCAATGCGCTCGTGGTCTGGGGTCGCGACGGCATGGACGAGATCTCGCTCGCCGGGCCGACCCTGGTCGGCGAGCTGCGCGATGGCAGGGTCGAGGAATACGAGATCGCACCGGAGCGGTTCGGTTTCGCCACGGTCGAGAGTGCGGTGTTGCGCGTGGAAAACCCCGAACAATCGAAGGCGCGCGTACTCGAAGCGTTGGAAAACAAGGCAGGGGCGGCGCGCGACATCGTTGCGCTCAATGCGGGGGCGGCGCTGTACGCAGCGGCCAAGGTCGCCTCGATCGAAGCGGGCGTCGAAGCGGCGAAAACGGCGATCGCCAGCGGCGCGGCGCGCGCAAAGCTCGATCAATTCGTATCGGCGACGCGGCGGCTCAAGGAAACGGGCGCATGAGCGCGACCGGTTTTGCGCACACGCCGAAGCCGCCGTACTACGCGGTGATCTTCACCTCGCGACGCAATGGCGAGGGCGAGGCGGACTACGCGCTCGCCGCCCGGCGCATGTTCGATCTCGTGCAGGTGCAGCCAGGGTTTCTTGGCGCCGAGTCCGCACGGGATGGCGAAGGCTTTGGCATCACGGTCGCCTATTTCGACAGCGAAGAAAGCATTCTCCGTTGGCGCAATCACGTCGAACACGCCGCCACGCGCGAACGCGGCAGGCGCGAGTGGTACGAGCATTTCGAAGTGCGCGTGGCCAAGGTCGAACGCGCCTATGGTGGGCCGGAGCGCGAATGAGCGATATTCTAAAAACGATCCTCGCACGCAAGGCGGAGGAAATCCGCGAACGCAGCGACTGCGTATCGCTGCGTGAACTGTCCGCGCGCGCGACTGACGCGCCGCCGGTGCGCGGGTTTGTCGCGGCGCTCGATGCGAAGATCGCATCGGGGCATGCCGCGGTGATCGCCGAGGTCAAGAAAGCGAGCCCTTCGCGAGGCGTGATCCGGCCCGATTTCGATCCGGAGGCGATCGCGCGCAGCTACGCGGCGGGCGGCGCCGCCTGCCTGTCGGTGTTGACCGACGTCGATTTTTTCCAGGGCGCGGATGCGTACCTTCGGCAAGCGCGCAACGCGTGCGACTTGCCCGTGTTGCGCAAAGACTTCACGATCGATCCGTATCAAGTCCACGAAGCGCGCGTGCTCGGTGCCGATTGCATTTTGCTGATCGTGGCGGCGCTCGGCGATGCCGCCTTGCGGGAATTGTCCGCGCTGGCGCACGACCTCGGCATGGACGTGCTCGTTGAGGTGCATGACGGCGAGGAGCTCGATCGCGCATTGGCGACGTCGGCGCGCCTGATCGGCATCAACAACCGCAATCTGCGCACGTTCGAGACCACCCTG
>JAFEFR010000385.1 GCA_018240485.1 Pseudomonadota bacterium | reverse complement strand
GCATATGCCGGTCAGCACGCCGCAGCAGATCGAATTCGCGCGCGGCAATCTCGACTACACGGTGACCAGCAAGCGCAAACTTGCGGAAATGGTCAGGGACGGCATCGTCGACGGTTGGGATGATCCGCGCCTGCCCACGCTCGCCGGTGCGCGGCGACGCGGCTATCCGCCCGCAGCGATCCGCAATTTCTGGGAACGCGCCGGCATTTCCAAGCAGGTTTCGACCATCGAATACTCCGTGCTCGAAGCCTGCGTGCGCGAAGAACTGGACGCGAACGCGCCGCGGCGCCTGGCCGTGCTCGATCCGATCAAGCTCGTCATCACCAATCTGGCCGAAGGTCATGAGGAAACGCTGACGTTCTCCAATCATCCGAAGAACGAAGCCTTCGGTTCTCGCGCGGTGCCGTTCGCGCGCGAGCTGTGGATCGAGCGCGAAGACTTTCTCGAAGAACCGGTGAAAGGTTTCCATCGCCTCGTGCCGGGCGGCGAGGTGCGCCTGCGCGGTGTCGGTATCGTCAAGTGCGAGGGCGTGGCCAAGGACGCACACGGCCACATCACCGAACTTCACGGCACGCTGGACGCCACCTCGCGCGCGGGCCAAAGCGGCGCCGAGCGCAAGGTCAAGGGCACGATCCACTGGGTCAGCGCGCGCCACGCGCTGGAGGCCGAAGTGCGCTTGTTCGAGCGCCTGTTCGCAGCGGCGAACCCCGACGACGACAGCGACGGAAAAACCTATCGCGATCATCTCAATGCCAATTCGCGCCGCATTGTGCGCGGCTTCGTCGAGCCTTCACTCGCCAATGCGCAGCCGGGTGATACGTTTCAGTTAGAGCGCTTGGGCTATTTTGTCGCCGATGCACGCGACCACGCCCCCGGCAAGCTCGTGTTCAATCGCATCGTTACCCTGCGCGATTCTTTTGCCAAAGCCGCCAAATAGTGTCCTGACTAGCACTTAATCTCAGCACAGAGTAAGCCCTCTCCCCCGAGCCTGCTCGGGGGAGAGGGTTGGGTGAGGGGGCGCTTTTTCGCTCTTGCATTGCCGAAGATCAAAAGCCCCCCTCACCCCAGCCCTCTCCCCCAACGATAGAGCCGTTGGGGGAGAGGGAGTTTGTTTGTTTCCGCTGAGAATCGACGCGAATCAGGAATAGTGTTGCTGTCATTGCGGCTGCTCTCAACAACCGAAGGGCTGATCAAGCCGGAATGATGAAAAGAGAAATCCCATGAATACCCTACCTTCGCTGGTTCATCTCACCTTGCCCGAGTGGATATTCCACGACGTCGATACGGCGCGGCTGTATGCGAGCGATGAGGATCGCATCGCACTCGCCATCCGCCTCGCCAACCGCAATGTCGAGGAAAAAACCGGCGGCCCGTTCGGCGCGGCGGTGTTCACGCGCGAAGGCCGGCTGATTTCGGTCGGCGTCAATCGCGTCGTGCCGCAGCATTGTTCGGTCGCGCACGCGGAAATGATGGCCTACATGCTGGCGCAGTCCAAACTCGGCCGTTTTCGCCTCAACGAAGCGGCGGCGGACGGCACGCGCGAGCAATACGTTCTCGCCACCAGCGCGCAGCCGTGCTGCCAATGCTACGGCGCGACGATCTGGGCCGGCATCGACGAATTGCTGATCGGCGCGCGCTCGCAGGATGTCGAAGAGTTGAGCGAATTCGACGAAGGCCCACTGCCCGCCGACTGGATCGGCGAGCTGGGCAAACGCGGCGTGCAGGTGCGGCGCGACATTCTGCGCGAGGCCGCGCGCGAGGTGTTCGTGCGTTATCGCGCCAGCGGCGGCGCGAACTACTGAACGTTCGCGCTCAGGCCGGGCGCGCCAATTCGCGCTCCTGCAAGCGACGCCAGTCCACCTTGCCGGTTGCGCCTTTGGGCAAGGCGTCGACGAACTCGATCACGTGCGGCGCTTTGTATGCCGACATGTTTTTGCGCGCCCAGGCGATCAATTCCTCGGCGCCAAGTGCCTGATCCTTGCGCAGCACTACCATCGCCTTGACGCTCTCGCCGCGATGCGCATCGCGGCAGGCGATCACGCAGGCTTCGTGCACCGCCGGGTGGCCGTGCAGGATGTTCTCGACCTCGGCCGGCCAGACTTTGTAACCCGAAGCATTGATCATGCGCTTCAAACGGTCGGCGAAAAAGAAATAGCCTTCCTCATCGACGTAGCCCAAATCGCCGGTGCGGAAATAGCGCATGCCGTCGACCTCGACGAACACGGCCGCAGTATCCGCAGGCTTGCCCCAATATCCTTGGAACACCTGCGGTCCGTTGACCAAAATTTCGCCGACTTCGCCGACCGGCAGTTCGGCCAGCGTCTCCGGATCCACCACAATGGACGTGGTGTCGTTCATCGGAATGCCCAGACACTGCGCCTTCGCATGCTGCGCCGGATTGGTGTGCGTGGGCGCCATCGTCTCCGACAATCCGTAACCTTCGATGTAGGGAAGCCCCCACAGCGTGCGGATATGTTCGGCGACGGCCTTGGGCATGGCCGCACCGCCGCCGCTCAACATGCTCATCGAGCTGAGGTTGTAGCGATCCAACTCCGGCTGGGCGAGGAAATCAATCAGCATGGCCGGAGTCGCCGTCCAATTGGTCACCCGGTAGCGATCAATCAACATCGCCGCACAGCGCCGATCCCAGCGCGTCATCACCACCGCTGTCGAACCACTGTAGATCACCGCATTCAAGCTCATCTGCAAGCCGGTGACGTGAAACATCGGCAGCGCCGCAAGGACGACTTGATCCTTGGCCACGCGGCTGAATTCGATGCTGGCAATCGTGGTCTGCATCACGCTGCGGTGCGTGTGCATGCAGCCCTTGCGCACGCCGGTAGTGCCCGAGGTGTACGGAATGGCGCAAAGATCGTCGGGGCCGTTCTGCATGGGCGTCGCGATGGGCGCGTGGGCCAGCGCTTGCTGCCACGGGATCGCACCGGCAATTTCGCGGCGTGCGGCGCAGACGACTTCCGGCCGCGGTAAATCGGTGGCCGCATCGGCGTAGTCGGCATAGCACGCACTGATGGCGTGTTCGAGCTGACCGCCCAATCGCGGCAGGATGTTGGCGGCGAGCTCCTGGCCGAAAACCGCAACCTTGCTGCCGCTATCGCTCAGTACATCGCGCACCTCATCTTCGAGGTTCATGGTGTTGATCAGCACCGCGCTCGCATCCGCACGCAGGATGGCATAGAACGCGATGACGAATTGCGGTGAGTTTTGCAAGTACAGCGCCACCCGATCACCGCGTTGCACTCCGCAATGGTGCTTGAGAAATCCCGCAAGCACATCGACCTCGTGCTTGAGCTGCGCGTAGGCGATGTTGGTACCGTAGTAGGCAATCGCCGTGCGCGTGGGATAGCGCGTCGCGGCGACTTCGAGGTTGTAGTACAGCGAGGTTTGCGGCAATTCCAGATGCCACGGAACGCCGGGAGGCCAGTGAGTCAGATTCATGGCAGGCGGCTCGTTGCGTTCGGCGAGAAAAACCGATCCATCGCATCCAGAATGCCTGCGCGCAGATGAGACACTACCGCGGTGTGCTCGTTGCCGATATCCATCGTCATGCCGCCAGCCGCATCGTAGGCCGCCCACGCACCCAGCGCGCACTCGGGTTTGCCGCTGCGCACGAATGCCGCCCAGCAATCGGCGACGGCACTCGCCGTGGCGGTGTCCTGCGTGCTCAACGTGCTGCCCTGGCCGACATCGGATTTTTCCAGCGTGTCGAAGACGTAAGGAAGTTCACCGCCGTGCGGCGTGCCCGGCATCGAGTCGCGACGCGCAGTGCGCACATAGCCGAAGCGATACAGAAAGGTTGCTGCGCGTTTTGATTGTTCGCGCGCCACCCAGCGCGCCGGTGCGGCCATCACCAGATCGGTGAACAGGTGCTGCATTACGGCATCCGAGCTGTCGGCTTCATCCTTGTACAAGCGCTTCACTGCCGCGCTGTCGGCCAATTGGCGCGCTTTGGTGTTGGCAGGCTGCGCGCGCATCAGGCTCGCCTCCCAGGTGTTGCTGCCGATCAGCAGCGGCACGGGGGCCTGTTTTCCAGCGAGGAAAACTTTCGAGGTGTCCTCGCTGACGCTCACGCCATCGAGGAATGATCCAAAGCCGAGTTGACGATCCACCGATTCGGCTTGAATGAGTTTCTCCACCGGAATTTTGCGCAAGGTTTGCGCGTCGGCATCGGCTGCGAGACCTGCGCCGGAAAAGCCCGCACGAATCTTGGCCGTCATCTCCTCGCGCGTCGGCGTCTTGCGCCAGCCGCCGCCGGATTCGACGATGGCCTGCGCGAACAGCCCATGTGCCGCGCTCGCCGTCATCAATTGCAGCACGGCTTCGCCGCCGGCGCTTTCGCCACCGATGGTCACGCGCTTGGGATCGCCGCCGAACGCCGCAATGTTTTTCTGCACCCAAGCCAGCGCGGCGATTTGATCGAGCAGGGCGAAATTGCCGGGGCCGTGCTCTGCCTCCAACGCGGGCGCGGCAAAGTAGCCAAGATAGCCCAGGCGATAATTGATGCTGACGACGACGAGGCCACGATGGGCCAATCGGGCACCTTCGTAATACGGCGCCGAGGCATCGCCCAACATGTTGGCGCCGCCGTGAATCCACACGAACACCGGCAACGGATGCGCGGCGGAAGCATCCGCAGGTGTCCACACGTTGAGATTGAGGCAGTCCTCGCTCTGTGCCAGCGGAACATGCGTGGACAACGCCCCGGCGGGCCGCGCCGGTTGCGGGCAGGCCGGGCCGGGCTGAGTCGCATCGCGCGCGCCCAACCACGCCGCCGCAGGCGCAGGTGCGCGCCAGCGACGCTCGCCCATGGGCGCTGCTGCAAACGGGATGCCGAGGAATGCGCGCACGCCATCGTGACTGGTGCCGACGAGCTTGCCGCCGACAACTTGCACGCTCGGCGCGACCGTCGATGTTGTGCGCACGGGCGCGGCATCACACGCCGTCAATGTCGCGAGCACAACCGTCGCGAGAGTGGTCAAAGCCAAGAGTCGCATGAGTGTTTTCCCCGTGGTGTCATGGGTGGTTGGCGCAGCGCATTTCAAATGCGTGGTTCAGGATGAGGATTGCGCCGCGCAAGCAATGCGGTGAATGACGGGAAGCTCCGGCACTTTACCCTCCTGCACGGCCTTGTCCGGTTGGTACAGTCGAATGTTGACCAGGAAGGCGCTGCTGTTGCGGGTCGACAACCAATTCGCCGCACCCTCGCGCGTGGCGGCGACGCGCACCGTCCACGAACCGTCCGGCGCGGCGACCATGTCGCTGCTGCCGACGTTGTTGGCGTCGTCGTCGTTGCGCGCGAGAAACATGTCGTTCGCGTACAGGGTCAGCGCCCACCATTGGCCCGGCAGGGGCTTGCCGGTGATTTCGTAGGTGCAGGTTTCGGTCAAAGGCTTGCCATCGTGATCGGTCGCGGCAAAGTAGTAGATCGTCTCGTCGCGGTTCAATGCCAGCAACCCGGTGCGGGCGATGCGCGCGCGCGTGTAGACGTCCGCGTGCGTGGAGCCTGCTGTCGTGTCGCTGCGCCACTCGGGATGCCCGGATAGTGGCTCCATCGTCGCCTCCCCGGTGGCCCACCAAGCCGAGCCAAGCCCGGCGAGAGCGCCAATGCCGATGGGCAAAAACCAGCGCAGCAAAATGGAAGGAATGGTCACGAGTTCTGCCTTAAGGTCGGATAGTGGAACGACGGAGTTGCCAGGAGCGCCGTCGATGGCGTTTTCACTGCACGCTCTCGCATCGATCCTCGCGCCGTGCTGCTTCGATCTGCGGCCACTGCGCCGCATTGGTGGCATGGCGGCGGATCAGCCCGATACCGCGATCCGAGGGCGAGCGGACGATCATGACACCGGCCGGCGGCGGCCCGTTGGCCGGACGGTCGCCCAGCAGCCAGATATCAACGCCGCCCGACGCGGTGCGGTTGTCCGCGATGTAGAAATTGTCGGAATTCGCCTCGAACAACGACAGCGACCAGTAGTCGTTCATCGCCTGCACGCGCATATGCACCGGCCCTTGGCTCAGATCGTACACGCATGCCGAGTAGGCCAGTTCCGGCGAGGGCCGGATGACTGTGCGCGATTGCGCCGTCACCCGCTTGGCCGCCAGCCATTGGTTGCTGCTGCCGTGACTCAGCATACGACTCATGGCCCCCCTCATCAGCATGACCGGAATGGCCTCGATGACGGCAGCATGGGTCGCCACCGCAACCACGATGGCCAGCAACAACGGTACGAGATATCGCTTCACAAGTTGACTCCGAACAGACACGGCCCAGGGGAGCGGCGGCGCAATGCGGCATGTGTCCGCGAAAACGTGTCGCTTCCTTGCGACACACACTCAACGCGAGACGCAAAGCGCAACGCCGAGGCCATCCGCACCGCGTCAGCCGCAGCGCATGGTGTACGCACGGCACGGCACGCGACTACGGCACGGCTTCGCAGCGATCCAATTTCCGCGCCTGCGTGATCAGGCCCCACGAGGCATCGTCCACGACGTGACGCCGAATGAACGCAAGGCCGCGATTGGACGGCGAGGACACCACCGCAACGCCGGGAGGTGGCTGGCGCTCGACCGCTTGGCTTTTCACCAACCAGATGTCCACGCCTTGCGGGCTGGTGCGATAGTTCCATGCGTGGAAGTTTTCTGCATCTGCGGCATACAGCGACAGCGACCAGTACTCGTCCATCGGCTCCACGCGCAAATGCACCGGCCCCTTGCTCAGGTCATAGACGCAGGCCGAATAGGCGAGCTCAGGCGACGGATGCACGACCGTGCGCGATGCCGACGTGACGCGCGGCGCCTCGAACCACGAATTGATGCCGCCCTTGAGGATGTTCCTGTTGATCGCGCCGCGCATGAAATGGTACGGCTCGAGTTTCACCACGGCCACATGCGCAATGACGGCAAGGACAAGCGCCAACAGTAGAGGACCCCGATAGCGCTTCACGAGGCGCGCCCCCCTTGGCAAGAAGTACGTTGGATTTCCGGCAGATTGGGCACCTCGCCGTCAATCACGGCCTGCGTCGGCAAATACGTGCGCAGGGTCAACACGAAATTCGCACCGGAATTGCGCGTGGACAACCAGTTGACAGCGCCATTGCGCGTGGCGCCGACATGAATGTCCCATGTGCCGTCGGGCTTGGCGCTGACGTTCACGCTACCGACGTGGTTGGCATCGTCGGTGTTGCGCGACAAAAAACCGTCGTTGGCGTACAACGTGAGCGACCACCACTGCGCCGGCAACCCCTGACCGGTGATTTCATAGTCGCACGATGAACTCAAGGTGCGCCCCTGTCGGTCGGCAATCGTGTGATAGTAGATCGCCTCGGAGCGGCTCAATCCCATCAACCCATAGCGTGCGGCGAACGCGCGCACGTACATGCTCGGCTGATCCGTCCCGGACGCGCGCTTGGTGCGCCATTCCGGATGCCCGGGCACGGTTTGCATCGGATCCACCAGCGTGCTGGTCGCCAACAACGCCGTGCCGACCCCCACCGCGATGCCGGCCAAGGCCGACAGGAACCAGAAAGAAATGCGAGCGCGCGACATGTGAGCGTCCATCCAGGTCAGAATTCTTTGCGCAATTCGATGCCGAACATCCGCGGTTCACCCGGGAAGCCGCTGTAATTGCCCGCTTGTGCGGTCGTGGCAATGATCACGTTGTAGTAGTGCTTGTCGGTGAGATTTCGCGCCCACAGCGAGGCCGTGAATCCATTCTGCCAGCGCAACCCAAGGCGAGCGTTGAGCAGTGTGCGCCCCCCCTGAAGGAAGTTGGGATTGATCGCCGAACCCGTGTTGACCTGACTCTGATAGCGCGCGTTGATCGAGGCGACCAACACGCGCGAGCCGAACGGCTGGCGCACGTTGAAACCCAGGCTCGCCGCGTTGCGCGGTGCATTGGTGAGCGGCTGGCCACGCAACGTGGCGTCAACGGCATTCTGTCCGTAAGTCGCCTTGTCGTAGGTATAGCCGCCGGTGAACGAATACCCGGGCGCGATGTACCAGGTACCTTCCAACTCGACGCCCTTGGTCGTCGCCGATGCCGCATTGGAAATGACGAGGTACAACCCATTGAATGTGTTGAGCTGCAGGTTGTTGAAATTTTCCACGAACGCGGTGGCGCGCAGATCGAGATTGCGCACGATGCCCGGCAGTTTCACACCGACTTCATAGTTTTTGACCGTCTCCGGCCCAAACTCCGGACTGGTGCCGATGCCTTTGCTGGGGTTGAGATTGATACCGCCCGCCTTGAAGCCGTTGGAAAAGGTCGCGTACAGAACACCGTCACCCCCCAGGGTTTTGCTCAAGCTCACGGTTCCCAGTGTGCGCTTGTCGTCATAGACGACGTCATAACGCGGTATGGCGCAGAGCAACTGAGCATTGCCGGGGACTTTGGGGTCGGTGCAGGAAGGCACATTGGAGGTCGCATAGCCGTAGCCATTTTTGGCTTCCTGCAGATAGCGCACACCAAAGGTCAGATCGATGCCGTGATCGAAGTGCACGATATCGTGCGTGTAGATCGACTCCGAATGACCGGATTGCTGACTGTAGGCAAAACTGCCCGTATTGTTCGGATAGCGCGGCAGCGGCACTTTCGGCGGCAGAGTGTTGGTCAAGAAGGCATTGCTGTCCGGACCAAAGAGCTGCACGTTGTAGAACGAAACGTCTTGATTGGCGTAGTACAAGCCGGCCAACCAATCCAGGCGCCCCGCATTTCCCTGCATCGAAAAGTCCACGGTGCGCGACGCCGTACCAGTCGTCTGCCCGGGATTGTGCAGGATCGACAGATCGGTGCGGTCACCATCCGCCGCCTGCAACGTCTGCCCGTGGTAATTGCTGACCAAAAGCTTGGTGGTGCCCCAATCGCGATTCCACTTCAATTCGGCGCTGATGCCGGACATGGTCAGATTGGCCTGCGTAGGATCGCTCAAGGCGACCTGATCATAGCTGAGTGCCGGCACCAGATGCGCGCCCAGCGCCGTCAAAGTCGCAGCCTTGGGGCCATACAGCGTGAACGGTGCCGCGCAGCACGACTCGCGCTTGCGCACGGAGTCGGCGATCACCCGCAGCGAGAATCCGTCACTCGGTTGCCATAGCGCCTGGGCACGAACCGACCAGCGGTTGCGGTCGTTGTAAGTATCGCCGTTGACGATGTCGTCGATATAGCCATCGCGCTCGTTGTAACGCGCGGCGACGCGCACCGCCAGAGTTTTGCTCAGCGCGCCGCTGAGCACACCGGTCACGGTGCGGCTATCATAATTTCCGAACGTGACATCAGCCAACCCCTCTGTATCGAACGTGGGCTCGTTGGTACGCACATTGATCACACCGGCAGACGTGTTCTTGCCATATAGCGTGCTTTGCGGGCCGCGCACGACTTCGATTTGCTTGATGTCGAACAAATCCTGGAGCGCGAGGCCAGCATTGGCCTGATACACGCCGTCCACGAATACGCCAACGGCCCCTTCAAGACCCGCGTTCTGACCCGTCGTCCCCACGCCGCGCAGCCGCAGCGATCCGCCCTGCTCTTCGCTGGTGGAAGTGCTTACCACCAGGGATGGCGACAACATGGAGAGAGATTGCGTGTCTGGAACGTTGCCCATTCGCAACGCCTCGCCACCAATGGCGGTCACCGCCAAAGGCACGGTATCGATGGCTTCGGCTCGCCGCGTGGCAAGGACCGTGATCGGAGCAAGCTCCATGGCGTCAGCGGATTCGTTGCCTTTTGCCGCTTTCTTCGTATCGACACCACTTGCCGTCGACGTTTGCGCACTCGATGACATCGTCGTTTGTGCCGAACCCCCATTCGCCGAAGCGGAGTCATCGGCCCGCGCGGCAACGGGAACGGCAAGTGCAGACACGCCGATCAACGCACAGGCGATCGCAACGAACAGCGCATTCTTTTGCATGACAACCCCTCTCGATAATTTTGGTTTGAATGGTCGCAAGAACAGCAGTTTCTTTCCGAAATCGCGCACCGACTTGACCGCCGCCGCACCGCGCCCCAAGAGCGCTGACGCGATAGCCCGAGCACCGATCGCAAACTGCGCACATTCTTACGCTCTGTCGACGGAATAGTCAACATTCTGTCGACACTTTACGTCGACATTGGTTTAGTGCCACTATCACCGAACGGCTTGGAAAGATGCACATCGAGCGCCCGCAACAAGCCGCCCCACACTTGCAAACGACCCGCATGGCCACGCAACCCACCACCGACGCCCCCACCCTGATGCCCACTGCGGAAACGCACTCCGATGCAAGAACTTACCGGCGCGCGCGGTTCATCGTCGCGCTCCTCCTCGGCGCCTACGTGATCTCGTTTCTCGACCGCCAGATTCTTGCCTTGATGGTCAAGCCGATTCGCGCGGATTTGGGCATCAGCGACACACAAATGAGCTTGCTGATGGGGATCGCGTTCTCGCTTTTTTACAGCTTGTTCGGCATTCCGATCGCGCGCCTCGCCGACCGCTTCAGCCGACGCGGCGTGATCGTTTCGGGCATGGCACTGTGGTGCCTCGCCACGGCGGCCTGCGGTTTGGCGCAGCGCTACGTGAGTTTGTTTCTCGCGCGTGTGGGCGTGGGCGTGGGCGAGGCGGCGTTGTCGCCGGCGGCGTACTCACTGATCTCGGATTGTTTCCCGGCACAGAAACGCGCTTCGGCGATCAGCTGGTATTCGACCGGCACCAGCATCGGCGCGGGCTTGGCGCTACTGGCTGGCGGTGCGCTGATTCATGTCGCGCCGGCGCTCGAGTTGCCGCTGATCGGTGCGGTCAAACCCTGGCAGACGGTGTTCATGGTGCTCGGCGTGATCGGCCTGTTGTATTGCCCGCTGCTGTTGTTGATTGGCGAACCTGCGCGCTGCCGGGACACGCTGGCACCCGCCGAGAAAGCATCGATGTGGACGGTGCTCGGCGACAACAAACGCACGCTCGCCTTGCACCATCTGGGCTTCGCGCTGTTCATGCTCGCCGCCTACGGCAGCGCTGCATGGGTGCCGGTGTACTTCATGCGCGTGCAGGGTTGGACTCCGGCACAGGTGGGCTTGGTGTACGGCATCGTCATCGCCATTTTCGGCACGCTCGGCATGATCGTCGGTGGCGCCATCGCCGACAAATGGTTCCGGCGCGGCCGCATCCATGCGTGTCTGCAGGTGAGCTCGATTGCCGCGCTGGTGACGATTCCGTTCGCCGTCGGCGTCGTGTTCGCGGGCGACATCCGCGTGCAGGTGGCGTGCCTTGCCATCGCCACCTTCACCTTCAACGTGCCCATTGGTCTTGGCCCTGCGGCCATCCAGGAAATCGTGCCGCCGCGCGCGCGTGCGCAATCGTCGGCGATTTTTCTTTTGGTGATGAATCTGATCGGTCAGGGGCTGGGCCCCACGGCAGTGGCGCTGTTCACCGATCACGTGTTCGGGCGCGACAGTGCCGTCGGTTTGTCGTTGATCGTGGTCAACATCGGCGCGTTGCTGCTCGCGGCGCTGCTGCTGGCGCTCGGCTGCCGCCCGTACCGCGAAAGTTATCGTCGCCTGCGTGCTTCTTCTTCGGGAATCTGAAATGTCGGTCGAATACACAACCCGAGATGGTGTCGCCATCCTCGCCTTGCACAATCCGCCGGTCAACGGCTTGAACCTGGCCTCGCGGCAGGCACTGGTGGAGCTACTGGAGTGCGCCAACGAGGATGCGCAGATCAAGGCCATCGTCGTCACCGGCGATGCGCAGGCGTTTTCCGGCGGCGCGGACATTCGCGAGTTCAACACACCGCTGGTCAGTCAGGAGCCCACCTTGCCGAGCGTGATCGCCGCGTTCGAGCAAAGTCACAAGCCCACCGTCGCCGCCATCGATGGCCTGGCGCTGGGCGGCGGGCTGGAGCTCGCGCTCGGCATGAACCATCGCGTTGCGTCGGCCAACGCAAAAATCGGCTTGCCCGAAGTCAAGCTCGGCATTCTGCCGGGCGCGGGCGGCACCCAGCGTTTGCCGCGCGCCGCCGGGCTTGAAATCGCGTTGAACATGATCGTCTCCGGTGCGCCCGTGCGCGCGAAGGAATTGGCCAACACGCGCCTGTTTGATCGCGTCGTCGACGGCGACGTCGTGGCCGCTGCCGTGGCGCTCGCGGCCGAGAAGGCGCGCGGCGGCGAGTTGCCGCGCATACGCGACTGGAAGGTCGAGCATCCGAATGCCGAAGGGTTCCTCGGTTTCGCCCGCATGCAGGCGCAGGCGCTGTCGGCACGCTACCCGGCGCCGTTGAAATGCGTGGATGCGATTGCTGCCGCGGTGAAGCTGCCGTTCGATCAAGGCCTCTCCGTGGAGCGCGAATCCTTTGGCCTGCTGCTGCTCTCGCCGCAGTCGCAAGCCTTGCGGCACGGATTTTTCAGCCAGCGCGCCGCAGCCAAAATCGCCGACATCGGCGCCGAGGTTGCGCTGCGTGAAATCCAGCGCGTCGGCGTGATCGGCGCGGGCACCATGGGCGGCGGCATCACGATGAATTTTCTCAACGTCGGCATACCGGTGACGTTGCTGGAGGTGAAGCAGGACGCGCTCGACCGTGGCCTCGCCACCATCCGCAAGAATTACGAAAACAGCGCGAAGAAAGGCAAGCTCACCGCACAGCAGGTCGAGCAACGCATGGCGCTGATCACACCCGTACTCACCTACGACGCGCTGCAAGACGCCGACTTGCTCATCGAAGCGGTGTACGAGGACTTCGCCGCCAAACAAGCGGTGTTCGAGCAACTCGACAAAGTCGCCAAGCGCGGCGCGATTCTCGCCAGCAACACCTCCACGCTCGATGTAAACCGCATCGCCGCCACGACCGCGCGACCGCACGACGTGCTCGGCATGCACTTCTTCAGCCCGGCCAATGTGATGAGCTTGCTCGAAGTGGTGCGCGGCAGCGCCACCGCCAAGGACGTGCTGGCCACGGTGATGGCGCTGGCGAAAAAAATCGGCAAGACCGCGGTCGTCTCCGGCGTGTGCGATGGCTTCATCGGCAATCGCATGATCGAGCAGTACGGTCGTCAGGCCGGCTTTCTGCTCGACGAAGGCGCGCTGCCGGCGCAGGTCGACCGCGCCGCCGAAGTGTTCGGCTTCGCCATGGGCCCGTTCCGCATGAGCGATCTGGCCGGCAACGACATCGGCTGGGCGGTGCGCAAGCGCCGCGCGAGCGAACGCCCCGACATGATCTACAGCAAGACCGCCGACAAACTCTGCGAGCTTGGCCGCTTCGGCCAGAAAACCGGCAAGGGCTGGTACGACTATCGCCCCGGCGAGCGCAACGCGCGGCCCTCGCCCGAGGTCGATGCGATGATCGAAAACCATTCGGCGGAACTCGGCGTCACGCGCCGCAAAATCAGCGATGAGGAAATCGTCGAGCGTCTGGTCTACGCCCTGATCAACGAAGGCGCGCACATTCTCGAAGACGGCATCGCCGCCAAAGCCTCGGATATCGACGTGGTCTATCTCACCGGCTACGGATTTCCGGCGTGGCAGGGCGGGCCGATGTTCTACGCCGACCGCGTCGGTCTCTACAACGTGCTTGCCGCGATGCGCCGCTACGCCAAGGGCTATCAAGGCGCCGCGTGGAAACCGGCACCACTGCTCGTGCGCCTCGCCGAGTCGGGCGAAACGTTCAATCGCTGACATAGACACGCAATCGGAACCCCGCACATGAAAGAAGCCGTCATCGTTTCCACCGCCCGCACCGGCCTTGCCAAAAGCTGGAAGGGCGCGTTCAACATGACCCACGGCGCCACGCTTGGCGGGCATGTGGTGCAGCACGCGGTTGCGCGTGCGGGCATCGATCCGGCCGAGGTCGAAGACGTGCTGATGGGCTGCGCCAACCCCGAAGGTGCGACCGGCGCCAACATCGCGCGCCAGATCGCGCTGCGCGCCGGTTTGCCGGTCAACGTGCCGGGCGCGACCGTGAACCGGTTTTGTTCCTCTGGCTTGCAGACCATCGCCATCGCTGCGCAACGCATCCTCGCCGGGGAAGGTGAGGTGTTCGTCGCTGGCGGCGTGGAAAGCATCTCCTGTGTGCAGAACGAAATGAATCTGCACATGCTCACCGAAGGCTGGTTGTCCGCGCATATCCCCGCGATTTACTGGCCGATGGTGCGCACGGCGGAAGTGGTTGCCAAGCGCTACGGCATTTCGCGCCAAGTGCAGGACGAATACGGCGTGGCCAGCCAGCAACGCGCCGCCGCCGCGCGCGCGGCGGGCCGCTTCGATGCCGAAATCGTGCCGCTCACGGTGCTCACCGGCGTCGTCGATCCCACGACCTCGCGCGTGGGCACGCGCGAGGTGACGCTGAGCGAAGACGAAGGCATTCGCCCGGATACCACGTATGAGGGCGTCGCAAAAATCCGCTCGGCGATGCCGGGCGGCGTCATTTCTGCGGGCAATGCGAGTCAGTTTTCCGACGGCGCGGCGGCGGTCGTGGTCATGGATGGCGCGCTCGCGCAGCAACGCGGCCTGAACCCGTTGGGCGTGTTTCGCGGCTTTGCCGTGGCTGGTTGCGAGCCGGACGAAATGGGCGTCGGCCCCGTGTTCGCGGTGCCCAAACTGCTCAAGCGCGCAGGCCTGAGCGTTGCCGACATTGACCTTTGGGAACTCAATGAAGCGTTCGCGGTGCAGGTGCTGTACTGCATCGACAAACTCGGCATTCCGCCCGATCGCATCAACGTCGACGGCGGCGCCATCGCCGTCGGCCACCCTTACGGCGTCAGCGGCACGCGTCTGGTCGGGCATGCCTTGATCGAAGGCAAGCGTCGCGGTGCGAAGTACGCGGTGGTGACGATGTGCGTGGGTGGCGGTCAGGGTGCGGCGGGTCTGTTCGAGATCCTCTGACCCGGCAAGACATTCGATGCGGCAATCACGGCGGTGCGCAAGAAAAACACGACATGAGGGGAAATCCGATGCAAGACGAAGTGGCAACCGGCGCGAGTGCCGCGCCCATGCGCGTCATTGCCAGCCGCGATGAGCTGCCCACTTGGGTGGGAAAAGAACTGGCATGCAGTGATTGGCTGCGCCTCACTCAACGCGACATCGACTTGTTCGCCACAGCTACCGGCGATGCGCAGTGGATCCACATCGATGTCGCTCGCGCCGCGCGCGAGTCACCCTTCGGAACGACCGTGTCCCACGGCTTTCTCACGCTCTCGCTGCTGCCGCGCCTGTTTGCATCGTGCCTGCGCATCGAGGATGTCGGCATTGTCGTCAACTACGGCCTCGACAAAGTGCGTTTTCCGGCGCCGGTGCTCAGCGGTCAGCGCGTGCGCGGCAGGCTCGTGCTCGAGGATGTCGTCGTGCTCGATGGCGGCATCATGCAGGCGCGCTGGTATGCCACGGTCGAAATCGAGCGCGGCGCCAAACCGGCTTGCGTCGCACACATGCTGACCCGCTATTACTCCGCCTTGCCCGAAACCGCAGCAACCGACACACACATTGTAGCCATTGCATGAACCTCAATTTCGACTCGCAACAACTCGCCTTTCGCGACGAACTGCGCGCATTCCTGCGCGACCACTTGCCCGCAGACATTCGCACGCGCATGCGCGACGGCGATCACAGCCACATTCGCGAAGACATCAGCGACTGGCAGAAAATTCTGCATCGGCAAGGCTGGGGTGCGCCGGCATGGCCGAAAGAATTCGGCGGCCCGGGCTGGAGCAAACCGCAGCAGTACATTTTCGATGTCGAGTGCGCACTGGCTGACGCTCCCGAGCAACTTGCCTTCGGTTTGAAAATGGTTGGGCCGGTCATCATGCGTTACGGCAACGCCGAGCAGCAGCAGCGTTTCCTGCCGCGCATCGTCGCCGCCGACGATTGGTGGTGCCAGGGTTATTCCGAGCCCGGCTCCGGCTCCGACCTCGCCTCGCTGCGCACGCGCGCCGAGCGCGCGGGCAACGACTACATCGTCAACGGACAAAAAGTGTGGAACACCCTCGGCCAATTCGCCAACTGGATTTTTTGTCTGGTGCGTACCGGCAACGGCGGCAAGCCGCAACAGGGGATTTCGTTTCTGTTGATCGACATGCGCACACCCGGCGTCAAGGTGCAGCCCACGCGCTTGCTCGACGGGGGTTTCGAGGTCAACGAAATCTGGTTTGAAAACGTGCGCGTGCCGATGGGAAACCTCATCGGCGAGGAGAATCGCGGCTGGACTTACGCGAAATTCCTGCTCGGCCACGAGCGCAGCAACGTCGCCGGCATCGGCGCGATCAAACGCGAGCTGTTGCGCCTGAAACAAATCGCGGCGCGCACGCAAGGCGAGACGGCCTCGCTACTGCACGACCCGATCTTCGCCACCCGCATCGCGCAAGTTGAAATCGAACTGCGCGCGCTGGAGATCATCAGCCTGCGCGCGATGTTCGAGGCAGAACGAAATTCCGCACCGGGGCCGGAGGCGTCGATATTGAAAACCCGCGGAACGGAAATCCGCCAACGCATTTCCGAGCTGCAGATCGATGCGCTGGGCGAAGCGGCATTGACCATCGCGCCGCGCATCGACGACGACACGCCACGCGCCATGCTCGACTATCTCAACCTGCGCAAGCTGTCGATCTTCGGCGGCTCGAACGAAATTCAACGCAACATCATCGCCCAACGGATACTCGGGCTGTAGGAGCTACGCATGGATTTTTCCTATACCGATGAACAGCAGATGCTGCTCGACACCGCGCGCCGATTCGTCGGCGAGCGCTATCCGTTCGAGTATCGCCAGCGCGTTCGCGACAGCGCCGAAGGCTGGTCGCGGGAGACCTGGCTGCGACTTGCCGACCTTGGCCTGTTGGCGCTGAATGTGCCCGAGAGCGAGGGTGGTTTGGGTGCGGGCCCGATCGAAACCATGCTCG
This sequence comes from Pseudomonadota bacterium, assembly GCA_018240485.1. Lineage (GTDB taxonomy): Bacteria > Pseudomonadota > Gammaproteobacteria > Xanthomonadales > Rhodanobacteraceae > Rudaea. The sequence continues at coordinate 10,830 of JAFEFR010000385.1, read as the reverse complement.
TGTGCAACGCCCTCGGCGAAGGCCTGTTGCTGGAACCGTATGTAGGCAGCGCCGTCGTCGCTACTTCCGTCATCGCCGAGCTGGGCTCGCCGCACCAGCGCCAGCGTTGGCTGCCGCACTTGGCGAGCGGCGAGGTGGTCGCACTGCTCGCACACGATGAGCCCGACAGTGGCGACGACTTCGCGCGCGTGCAAACACGCGCGCGACGCGAGGGCGAACACTGGCGGCTGGACGGACGCAAGTCGCAGGTTTACCACGCGCCCGCCGCGAATCTGTTGCTTGTCTCCGCACGTACCGAGGACGACGTGCTGGCCGTATTCGCCGTGCCCACGAATGTGCCCGGCGTGCACCTCGCAGCACAAAAGACGGTGGACGACCAGTGCGCCGCCAACGTGCACCTCGACGGCGCGCAAGTGGAAGCCGACGCACGCCTCGGCGCGGATGCGCAAGGCGCGTTGCGCAACGCACTCGACGCCGGCCTCGCGGCGCTTTGCGCCGACGCCTTTGGCGCCATGGACAAGGCGTTTGCCACGACCGTCGACTACTGCCGCTCGCGCACCCAGTTCGGTGCGCCGATCGGCACATTCCAGTCGCTCCAGCATCGCATGGCGGACATGTTGATGCGTCTGGAAGAAGCGCGTGCGATGTCGTATCTGGCCGCATCGGCATGCAGCCATTCCGACCTTGCCGAGCGCCGCGCCGCGCTCGCTGCGGCCAAGGCACTGATGGGACAGTGCGCGCGCCATATCGGCCAGCAAGCCATCCAGTTGCACGGCGGCATGGGCATGACCGATGAGCTTGCCATCAGCCACTATTTCAAGCGCCTCATCGCATTCGAGTTTCGCAACGGCTCGACGGATCAGCATCTGCGCGACTACCGCAAGCAGTTGCGCGCGGCGTGAGCATTTGCGTCGTGAAAAGCCCGCTCGCACATGGAAATTGCCTTCGCATCGACGCGATGCCCGCCAACGTGCCCGCTGCACCCTCGTTGCCGATGATCGTTCCTGTAAACTAGATGTCCGTCACACTCTCACCCTCCGCCGCTGCGGTATTTCATTCGAACCCCTCGAACAGGCAGGTTGGTTGCCATCGCCATGAAACAGGACTCCACACGCACACGGACACCGGCTCGGAAAACACCCCTCAAAAAAAAGACCGGCAACGCCAAAGCGCGGCTGGTGGAAAAAGTCATGTGGCAACTGTCGCGCGACATTTTGCAGGGCGTTTATGCTCCCGGCGACAGCATTCGCGAACCCGAGGTTTCCAAGCGTCTGGGTATCAGTCGCGCGCCGGTTCGAGATGCATTGAGAACGCTGGAGCAAGAAGGGATGGTCGAGAGCACTCCCTGGCGCGGAGCGCGTGTCATCAATCCGACGCTGGACGAAATCGCCGATTTGTTCGATCTTCTGGCGGCTGTCGACGGCGTGGTCGCACGGCTTGCGGCGCGCTGCGCCAGCGACGGCGACCTGCGTCGATACAGCCAAGGCATCGAGGAATTCAGACGCGAAGCGGAAAGCCCGAAGGTGGATTTCTTCGAACTCATTCGCCTGAGCTATCAGGCCGCCGAAGTCGTGGTGTCCAGTTGTGGCAGTTCGATGGTGGCCAACTTCGCACGCCGCATCGGTCGCCCCGCCTATTGGCTGCACCGGTTTCTGATACCGGCACCCGCTCGCTGGGTCCAGCAATCGCTGACTCACCACAAGAACTTCGCCGATGCGTTACTGCATCGGGACGAAGCGCGCTCGGAGCGTTGCGCACGCATGCTGGTGATGCATGCCAAGCGACTCATCCTTGCTCGGGCGCGCGACATCGAATTGGCGCAAGGCATACTCCGCCGTACGCAATTCGCCACATCGAGTCGATCGAGCGTCCGCTCGATCGACGAACCGCGCAGCGCAGAACCCGCGCGTCCGCGCAAAGCGCTGCGTTCTCCGCGCGTGGAGCGCATCGTGGAAGCACTCCCATCTCGACCGTCCCTGCGTGGGCCGGCGCCGCGCAAGCCGGCGCGCTCGGGCCGCTCATCGAAAAGTGGTCGGCTCAAGATATAGCCCGCGCGCGTTCCCGGGTGCAAACGGCGATCGGTGTGTGCCCGCCTTTCGTGAGGAGCAACGCATGAGCCCTTCCCCATCCTCGCCGCCCGGGCCGCTCACCGGTTACCGAGTCCTCGAATTGTGCACCACCATCGCGGGCCCTGCCTGCACGCGGCTGTTCGCGGATTTTGGCGCAGAGGTCATCAAGGTCGAACCCCCCGCCGGCGATCCGGCGCGCGCACTCGGCTTCAGCGACGACGGTGTTTCGCTGACCGGCGTTGCGCTGATGCGCAACAAGCGTGCGGTGATCATCGATATCAAAGCCCCCGGCGGGCGCGATCTGATCCTCGCCCTCGCGACCAAGTGCGATATCGTGGTGGAAAATTTCCGCCCCGGCACCCTGGAGCGACTGGGATTGGGCTACGAGGAGTTGAGTCGCCACAACCCAGGCTTGATCCTGACGCGCATCTCAGGCTACGGCCAGACCGGCCCGGATCGACTCAAGGCCGGCTACGGCGCGGTCTGCGAAGCCTTCGGCGGCATTCGTCACCTGACCGGAGATCCGGATCGCCCGCCCGCACGCGTGGCAGTGCCGGTCACGGACTATGTCAGCGCGCTGTACGCCGCGTTCGGCACGATGATGGCACTGCTGGAAAAGCAGCGCAGCGGTCGCGGCCAAGTCGTCGATGCGGCGCTGTACGAAGCGGCTTTCAGCATGATGGAGACTGCCGTTCCAACCTACGATCGCCTGAAGCTCGTACCCAACCGACTTGGCACGCGCCTGCCGGCGATGGCGCCGAACAATCTGTATTTGGCGAAAGACGGGAGCTATGTATTGATCGCCGCCAATAGTCAGAAGGTTTACCAAAGATTGTGTGCGGCGATGGAACGAGCGGATCTGATCGACGATCCACGTTTCGCAACCATTCGTTCACGCTGGGAACATGTCGATGCACTCGATGACCTCATCGGCGAATGGGTGGGGAAGCGCATGGCCGCCGATATCGAAAACACGCTGGAAGCCGCCAACGTGCCCGTCTCGCGGGTACTGACGCTACCGGACATTTTCGCCAACGCGCACTATCGCGCCCGCGACATGCTGGTGTCGGTAGCGCATGAGCGTCTTGGTTCGGTGGTGTTGCCCGGAATCGTGCCGAAGTTGTCCGCCACACCCGGACAAGTACGCTGGGCCGGCCCCGAGGCGGGTCGCGATACACGCAGTGTGCTGCGCGACCTTCTCGATCTGGATGCCGCCACCCTGGATGCACTTCAGGCCAGTGGCACCATCGCGAACCACGCGCCGACCGATTCAACGTGGAATGCTGCGGCCTCTCGTTGACAAGTATACAAATGCGCGGAAAAATGCGTTGATCAGCGCCAGCGCCGCGCACTCACTTCGCAGCCAACAGCGCTCCCGCCGCACGTTCCAGGACCCTGTCCTTACCCTGTCGGATGCTTTCGATCGTGTTTGAAACCGGGATGGCGGGACGAAGGCCGATGCCTTCGAAGACGGCCCCATCCGGGGCACGGTCGTTTCTGGTGCAGATACGCGCGCTGCCTCCGCCGGGCAGTTGGAAGAACAACGGCTGGCCGGTGCTTCCCGCCGTCGCCTCTCCCACGGTGATGCCCCGATGCATTGCATTGAACAACGCGACGAAATCTTCCGCCGCCGAAAAAGTGCGTGCGCTGGTCAAGACCGCAACCGGCACGTCGACATGATGTGCGGGATCCGCGGGAACTTCGAACGGAGCAGCATCCGTCCATCCCGGCAGCACGCCACGCGCGCGGTCCGCGGCGCTGTAGCTTCTCGTTCGCATCATGGGACCGCGAATCGGCTCCCGCGCCAGCATTTGCAGCAAATCCACGGGAGTGCTGCCGCCACCGTTGGCGCGAACGTCGATGACCAGTCCCCTTGAGGAATTGACGAGCGGCAAGTTGGTGAGCAGCGCCTTCGCCCCTTCCGAGTCTCCGAATTCATCGATCGTCAGGACGGCAATCCCGTCCGGCCTCATCTTGAAGGAGGCTCCGTTCTTCTTCAGTTTCGATTGGTCCTGCAGCGTCAACCGCGTCAGCACACGCTGCTCTTGCTTGCCCTTGGCATTTTTCACAGTCACGTGGAACTGGCTGCCGGCGCGCCCGGTGAGCAACGCATAATCGAAGGTGCGTACCTGCAGATCCTGCAGAGTTGATGAACTCTGGTACGGCGCGATCTCGCGTTCTGCATAGTGTCGTATGTCTTCTCCATCGATTTCCAGAAGCACATCGCCCACGCGCCATCGCTGCGCAAGCAATGCGGGATCATCGACCGCTGTCACCACGACGGCGTTCTCCACCAGCTGCGTGCGCAGCCCGGGACCGCCATAAAAGGCGTCCCGCAGTGGCTCGGGGGGATACACATTCGTGTGGCCATCCTTCAGCAATGCCGCAAACCGCATCAGCACGCGGTAGTACTCTTCAGTGGATGCCGTGGCCCGCACTCCGGGCAAGAAGTCCAGGTAGGTCTGGTTCCAGTCCAAATCCGGTTGCCGGTCGAAGAAGGCAAAATTGAAACGGGCTTCCGACCACACGATGGACAGCCCCGCGATCTTGGCCTCTTCGCTCAGATTCGGCGCAAACGGCAAGCCCTGCCCGGGTTCGCGTGCCCACAGGCGCTCCCCGTTGCGCGCTGCAGCCACGAGCTGCGTGAATCGCGGGTCATCGTGGAGCGATGCGAGATTCGCGTCCGTCGCCAGTTGCTCCGCGGAAACACTGCCTCCCCTGGATTGCCCGGCGAACAGTGCATTCATCGCTTTTTCCTTGCGCCCCGCCCGCGTTTCGTCGCTTGCGAGTTGATACATTGCGAAGTTCCAGTGCCAATCCATGCCGGCCGGCCCGGCCATGTAGAACGGCTCGAGGATCGCGGCGGCATCCGCATATTGCCTGGCTTGGGAAAGTTTCAGCGCTTCGATGTAGCGCTCGGGCAAGTTCGCCGCCGATACGGGTGGTTGCTGCGCTCCCGCAGTGAGCGTCGACCCGCAGGCCACGAGAAAGAGAACCCGACTACGCCACCGTGTCGGCGCCTTGACCATTTCGCCTCCGAAATTCATGCGCAATGCAAGGAACGGGGCCGCCGCGAGCGCTGGAGCGGGTGAAGGGAATCGAACCCTCGTCAGTAGCTTGGGAAGCTACAGCTCTACCATTGAGCTACACCCGCGCGTGCGAAGACACGATCACGCGGGGCGAAGCTTATCGGGGTGGGTGCCGGGAACGCAAGGCACGCGTCAAGTGGGCCGTGCTCCGGTGTGGATGTCGGCTCGCTCGCCTTGATTCTGTCTACGCAAGCGAAATGCCGCAACCCTTTGGCTGCGTACCCGCGACACGATGCTCAATGTCAACGGATACGCCGCCCGCATGCGGTTTCGGTTACGCCGCAACGAGCGCGTTCGCCGTCATCGACATACGAGAGTGTGTGGCTTTCCGCACTTCGCGCAATTCCGCCGGCATGTCGCGTGCGATCGCCTTGGCGAGATTGCGGATTTCGGGCAAGCCGCTGCATTCCCAGATCGAACCGCGCAGCAATGTACCCAGGCATCGCAAGCCACGTGCCGGCACGCCGTCGACAGACAGCAAACGACCTTCAGGGTCGGCAGCAAGGCCGAGGTCGAGCGCGTCTGCGTGAACCACGCCTTCGCTTACCATCTGGCGAACGAGTGCGTGATCGGTGGCGTCGATCGAAAGATTGAACCCGGTCGCCTGAATGACGAGATCGGCAGCGAAGCGACGCATGTCCGAGGTGCCGCGCAGTTGCACGCGCACGTCGAGTCGATTGCGCGCGTTCGCGTGGACATCGATGGCACGAATGCGCCCGGCGACGATCTCCAGTCGCATCTGCTCACACAGGTGCGCAAGTTCGTTCGCGGTCTGTTGCGGCAGGCGGTGACGCACCGCCTCCCACAGCCAGCGCAGATGACGCAGGAAGCGCTTGCGCTCGTCATCGTTGAGCGCGCGCCATAATTGCGGAGTCTGCATTCGCAAGCCGTCGACGATCGAGCGCCATTCGACTCCGCTTTCGGCCATTGCCGCGCGGATTTCGTGCAACCACCGGGCCACCGCAGGGGCTTCGCGCAGGGCTTCGATCAAGGCAGCCTGTTGCTCGTAGGGTTCGCCCGGCACGGCGTTGTGCGCGAACGGCAGATGGCCGTGGCGCGAAACGGCAATCAGCTGCGCATTCGGCCACAGCCGTGCGGCGCTTTGCAGCGCATCGACCGCGCTCAATCCTGTACCGAGCACGACCACGCGTTCGGGCACCTTGCCGGGCGGCACCCAGTGCCAGGGATCGGCGGCATAGGCCGGATGCGCACGCGCCGCGGCAGTAACCTCCGCCAGAGGCGTCGGCGGCAGCGCACCGATGGCGAGCACGACGCCATCGGCGACCATTCGCTCACCAGCAGCGCTCACGACCGCATAGCCTGCGCGATCGTCGCCGCGCACGCTGATCGCCTCGTCGGCAAGCAGGCGCACGGCCACATGTCGTTCGCCCGCCTTCGCGATTTCGCGTGCCAAGGTGTCCTGAAGGTAATCGGCATACCGGACTCGCGGGGCAAAATCGCACGCTTCCACCGGCCAGCCGCGAGCCCGGGCAAACGCGATGAATTCGCCGGCATCGTCGGCGAACAGGCCCATGTTCGCCGCCCGCACGTTGAGCAGATGGTGCTCGGCCGTCGTCGAATAGGCGACACCCCGCCCCGGCGCTTGCCGCCCGCGAATCCAGGTCAGATCGAGTTGCCCGGACTGCGCGTTGCGCAGGCATTCGCCAACCACGGCGGAGCCCGCGGCTCCGGCGCCAATCACCACCAGTTTCTGCATGTCGTCGACAGGAACGCCGCTCTCCGCGGCAACGACCGAATAGAAGCACACGGGGCGTTAGGACTTCGCTAAACCCTCGCGACGACACCTCTCCCTCAAGCGCAAGCGCAAGCGCGCGCATGGTAATGGGACGCAACGTATTTGGCGCCGTCGCATAATCAGGCCCTTTTGACGGCGATCTTTGCCTGCAGCTCGCTCCAATAGGGCGGCTGCGGCCAATGTTCCGGCTCCTCGCCGACCAGGGCGCGCTGCAGATCACGTTGATCGAGTTGCGGCGCGATCAGTTCAGCCAGCGCCGCCGCATAGCCACGCAACACGCGATCACGGCGCAACACAAGCCAGGTCGTGCATTCCGGAAACAGGCCGCCACCACCGATCAGGCGCAGATCGTTCGCGTCCTCTGCCGTGAACGCCATGTCGGCGAAAACGCCGACGCCAAGGCCGGCACGCACATAGGTTTTGATCAGATCGGCATCGCGCGAGGTACACGAGAAGCGCGGCACGATACCGGCCGCAGCGAACGCGCGGCGCAAGGACGACTCCGCTCGCAACGAGGATTCGTAACTGACCAGCGTTTCGTTGGCCAGGTCGGAAAGCGCAAGCGGGTGTTGCAGCGCCGCCAACCTGTGTCCGTTCGGCACGACCACGACGCGGCGCCAGCGGAACAGCGGTACCGAAAGCCCTTCATCCGGCGCCGCTCCGGTCGTGCTGATCAACGCCAAATCGGCCTGCCCCCGCTCGAACAGGCCCATGATCTGGGCATCGCCAAGCGGCTTCAGATGCACATCGACTTCGGGATAGCGCTGCTTGAGCGCAACGATGGCGTGCGGCAACACGAAGCGTGCCTGTGTGTGAGTGGTCGCAATGGTCAACTCGCCCTTGTCGTCGCCGCGCAGATTGGCGGCGAGCGCGCGGATGTTGCGCGCCTCGGCAAGGATGATGCGGGCGCGCTCGATGACCTGCCGCCCGGCCGGCGTGATCGCGGAGAGGCTTTTGCCCTTGCGCGCGAACAATTGAAACCCGAGTTCGTCTTCGAGCTGCTTGAGCTGCTTGGACAACCCCGGCTGGGTGGCATGCACATGTTCTGCGGCCTGGGTGATATTGAGGCCGGCATCGAAAATGGCCACGAGGTAGCGAAGCTGGATCAAGGTCATATCGGCAGACTCGACGACGTTTGCAACCGCGATTGCGAGCACAAATCGTGTGTAAAAAAAGGCATGCCCGTCCGGAGAACGCGGCAAGGGTCGCCAATGTCCTATTTTTTGATGCGGATGTCCAGACGTCTATACGTCCAAAACGAAAATCTGTTCCGGATCCATGAAATCAACCGGTGCGCACGCAGGGCGATACTCTTGCCAGTACCGAACGCGGTGACCGGTCGGCGCCGTCGACCACGCCCTGCCCGATGAATTCGGCGACGAATCGCGTGGCCGGGCGGCGCACGATCGCTTCGGGCACATCGACTTGCTCGATCGAACCTGCATTCAACACGACTACGCGGTCGGCCAGTTCGAGCGCTTCTTCCTGATCGTGGGTGACGAAAATCGTGGTGTACCCGGTGTCGTCGTGCAATTGCCGCAGCCACACGCGCAGGTCCTTTCGCACCTTGGCATCGAGCGCGCCGAACGGTTCGTCGAGCAGCAGTACGCGTGGCTCGATCGCAAGCGCCCGCGCGAGCGCGACCCGCTGACGCTGACCGCCGGACAACTGGTTCGGATAGCGCGCTTCCAGGCCGCCGAGTTGCACGAGCTTGAGCAGTTCTTCGCCGCGACGACGAATTTCCTCGCGAGCTGGCCGGAATTTCCGCTTGCGCACACGCAGGCCGAAGGTGATGTTGTCGAGCACGCTCATGTGCTTGAACAGCGCATAGTGCTGGAAAACGAAGCCGACGCGGCGCTCCTGCACAGACAGTTCGGTCGCATCAATGTCGCCGAAGAGAATGCGCCCGCCATCGATCGGCTCCAACCCCGCAATCGCGCGCAGCAGGGTCGTCTTGCCCGAACCGGACGGGCCAAGCAGCGCGAGCAGTTCTCCCGAGGCGATGTCGAGGTCGATCGCATTCAGCGCGTTCACACTGCCGTAGCGCTTGCTCAATTTGCGGATGCGGATGTCCATCGTGTCATGCTATCGCGAAAAATGGGGGGCAGCGCTGGCTTTTGAGTCGGCCATCGCCCGGCTGCGTCACCTGCCGCCTTGCAAGGCGGCGATTTCGTCACCGTGGCGCCATTCAAGGAAGGCCTTCATCGCCAACGTCAACAGGGAAAGCAAGGCCAACAGCGAGGCGACCGCAAACGCCGCCACCATCATGTTGTCCTCGTACAACGCTTCTACGTGCAGCGGCAGCGTATTGCTCGCGCCGCGAATCTTGCCCGAGACGACCGAAACCGCGCCGAACTCACCCATGGCGCGCGCGTTGCACAAAAGTATACCGTAGAGCAGCCCCCAACGAATGTTCGGCAAGGTTACATGCCAAAACGTCTGCCAGCCGCTCGCGCCGAGACTCAACGCGGCATATTCCTCGTCGCTTCCCTGCGCCTGCATCAGCGGAATCAGCTCGCGCGCAACGAAGGGAAACGTGACGAACACCGTGGCGAGAATGAGGCCGGTTTGGGCAAAGACGATGCGCACGCCGTGATCGATCAGCCAACCGCCGAGCCAGGTCTGGGCACCGAAAATCAGGACGAAAACCATTCCCGAAATGACCGGCGACACCGAGAACGGCAGATCGATCAAGCTGATGAGGACGTTCTTGCCACGGAATTCGAATTTCGCCACTACCCAGGCAGCGGCGACGCCGAAGGCCGTATTGAGCAACACGGCTATCGCCGCGACCTTCAGGGTCAGAACAATCGCGGCGATCGAATCGGCATCGGTCAATGCGGCAAGGTAGGCGCCAATGCCGCGGGCAAATGCTTGGGCAAACACGACGATCAAGGGCAGCAGCAAGAAGACGATCAAGAAAGCACCGGCGAAGCCGATCAACAGCCTGCGCACGAAGGTAGATTCGGTGGTGACCGAACGGTAAGCACGGGCATTTACGCACACCGCACCGTGCATGCCGCCTTCCGCTTCAACGGGCTCATGCGCCACGGTACCCCCCCTTGCGCCGCACCCAGGACTGAAGCAGATTGATACCGAACAGGATCAGGAACGAAAACATGAGCATTGCCGCCGCGATCGCGGTCGCCGTGCCGACTTCGTGCTGATCGAGAGCAATGGCAATCAGCAGCGGCGCAATCTGGGTCTGGTTCGGCAGGTTGCCGGCGATGAAAATGATCGACCCATACTCACCGACGGCGCGCGCGAAGGCGAGCGCCGTACCGGTCAGTAAGGCCGGCAGCAACGTCGGAAAAACGATGCGCGCGACGCACTGCCAGCGCGTTGCGCCGAGTGTCGCCGCCGCCTCCTCGTATTGCCGATCGATTTGTTCGAGCACGGGTTCGAGCGTACGCACCACGAACGGCAAACTGATGAAGGTCATCGCAACGACGACGCCCAGGCGCGTGTAGGCGACCTGCACGCCGAGCGCATCGAGCGGCGCGCCGAGCCACCCGTCCGGCGCGGCATACAGCGTGGTCAGGGCTATGCCGGCCACGGCGGTGGGCAGGGCGAAGGGCAAATCGATCATGGCCTGCATCGCGCGCTTGCCGGGAAAATCGTAACGCACGAACGTCCAGGCGATAAGACTGCCGAACACGGCGTTCATGCCCGCCGCCACGAGCGCGCCGCCAAAACTGAGCAGGAGCGCATCGATCGCCTGACTCGCGCTCAGCACTTTCCACAAGCCGCTGATGCCAAGTCCCGCCGCATGCGCGAGGAGCACGATCAGGGGAATGAGTACGATCAGCGACAAATAGCTCAGGGTAAATCCGAGCGTCAAGCCGAAACCTGGCATGGCGCGACGGCGCGATGGCGCGCCGAAACCGGCGTGAGAGGCGATATCGCTCATCCGCGC
>JAFEFR010000384.1 GCA_018240485.1 Pseudomonadota bacterium | reverse complement strand
TCCTGCGCAACGCCGCCTGCTCCAGTTTTGCGCTGTCCACCGGCAGCGCCTTGATGACGCAATTCGGCATGATCGATGCCGCTCTCGCGCAAAGCTGTACTGGCTATTCACCGGTCAACGACTACAAAGCGCTCGTCTGCCTCTTCCTGTTCGGCGGCAACGATTCCTGGAACATGCTGATCCCGACCGACGGCGCACGCTACAACACCTACAATGCCGCGCGCAGCGGCGGGCCACCCTCCGGCATGGCGATTACGGCGGACACGCTCGTGCCGATCAACGTGCTCGGCGGTGCGGCTGGCGAGACGTACGGTTTGCATCCGAATCTGGCCGAACTGGCGCCGATCTTCAACGCCGGCAATGCCGCTTTCGTGGTGAACGTCGGTACGGCCCTGCAACCGATCAACAAGACCCAATATTCGACGCCGGGTTATCCCACACCACCGCAACTGTTTTCGCACGCCGACCAACAGGCGCAGTGGCAATACGGCCAACCGCAACAGAACGGCGTGACCGGTTGGGGCGGCTTGGTCGCCGACCGGCTGCATGTGCTCAATCCGGGCATGACGGTGCCGATGTCGATGTCCTTGAGCGGCCAGAACCGCTTTCAGGCCGGCAATGCCATTCAACCCTACACTCTCGGGCCATCGGGCCCGGTGGGGCTGAACGGCTACGGCAGCGCGGCGAACATGTCGGCATTGACGGACATGCTGGCTCAAACCTACGCCGATCCGTTCTCGCGGACCTACGCGGCAACCGTGAAGAATTCAATCAGTTACTACAACACGATGCAGGCGGCGCTGGCCGCGGCGCCGGCATTGACCACGCCATTCCCGGCCAATAATCCCGTCGCAGCGTCGTTGCAGCAGATCGCGAAAATCATCTCCATGCGTGGCGTTTTGGGGGCCAAGCGTCAGATTTTCTTCGTCGGTTACGGCAGCTTCGACTCGCACGACACCCAGTTGATCCAGCAACCGAAATTGTTCGCCACGATTTCGCAAGCGCTGGCCGCGTTCAACGCTTGTACGATCAACGACCTGAAAATTCCGCAGTCGGTCACGACGTTCACCTTGTCCGAATTCGCGCGCACGCTCAACTCGAATGGCGATGGTACCGACCACGCCTGGGCCGGAGTGCAGTTCGTCATGGGCGGCGCGGTCAAAGGTCAACGCCTGTACGGCGCGCCTGCGGCCAGCGGTAGCATGTTTCCGAACCAGACATTGAACGGGCCGGATTGTCTCTCCCGCGGGCAGATGCTTCCCGGTGTGTCGTGCGATCAATACTCGGCCACGCTGGCAAGCTGGCTCGGCGTCTCCAATTGCGACATCGCCACGATTTTTCCCTACGTGAAAAATTTCTCGAACACCAATCTCGGCTTCTTGTCCTGATTCTAACGAGCTTGCACGCGACCAGCGACACGGTCGCGCGCAAGCTTCTGCTTCGACCGGCATCCGCGAAAAGCCGGCATTGACGCAACGCCACCGCGCGGCGACAGGTACGGCTTCGGGTACAATTCCCGCCCTCCTACAACGAGCGGATTGTCATGCAACTCGAACAAGTCAAAGCCATCGTCACCGGCGGTGCGTCGGGGCTCGGCTTGGGCGTTGCCAAGCATCTCGTCGCGCAGGGCGCGAAGGTCGCGTTGTTCGATGTCAGCGCAGAGAAAGGTGCGCAGGCCGTCGCAACGCTTGGTGCGAATACCCATTATTTCAATACCGACGTGAGCAGCGAAGAACAGGTCGTGGCGAACGTGAAGGCCGCGCAGGATTGGCTCTGCGGCCTAAACGTCGCGATCAACTGCGCCGGCATTCTCGGCGCCGGGCGCGCACTTGGCAAGGATGGCCCGATGCGGCTCGCGGCGTTCGCGACGACGGTGACGGTCAATTTGATCGGCAGTTTCAACGTCGCCAAGGCGGCCGCCGACCTGATGCAGCACAACGCCCCGGATGAGGACGGCGAGCGCGGCGTGATCGTCAACACCGCCTCGATCGCCGCGTTCGAAGGCCAGATCGGCCAGGCCGCCTATTCCGCCTCGAAAGGCGGCGTGGTCGGCATGACCTTGCCGCTCGCGCGCGAATTCGCGCGTATCGGCGTGCGCGTGATGACCGTCGCGCCGGGGGTGTTCCACACGCCGATGGTCGAAGGCATGCCGGAAAACGTATACAATTCCCTTTGTGCGCAAATCCCCTTTCCGTCGCGCCTCGGCACCGCGCAGGATTTCGCCGATGCGGTCGCCTTCATTCTGCAGAATCGCTATATGAACGGCAGCGTGATCCGGCTCGATGGCGCGGTACGTCTGGCGCCGAAGTAGCCGGGACCCGCGCCGAAGAACAACCTTTCATTGGCGCCGATCTTGTCGTGCGATTTTTGATTTTTCCTTCCGCCCCGCCCCTTCCCGACTCTCCATTTACCAACCCCATGAAAGCTTTTGAAGTCAAACGCGGCAACGTCGTCGAATACAACGGCAAGATTTACCAGATTCGCGATATCGAGCGCAGCTCACCGCAGGGCCGCGGCGGCAACGTCACCTTTCGTTTCGTGATGTATTCCGTACCGGGCGCGCAGAAACTCGACATCTCCCTGCGCGCCGATGACGATCTGAAGGAAACCGAACTGGTGCGCCGCGCAGCGAACTTCTCGTACAAGGACGGCGACGCATTCGTGTTCATGGACAATGAGGACTACACCCAATACACGCTCGATGTCGCCTCGGTCGGCGATGCGGCGGGTTACATCGTCGAGGGCGTCGAGGGTTATTACGTGCAGGTCATCGATGACGCACCGATCGGCTTGCAGGTGCCGGCCACGGTGACGCTGCAGGTGGTCGACACCGCGCCGGAATTGAAAGGCGCTTCGGCGACCAAGCGTTCCAAGCCGGCCAAGCTCAACACCGGCATCGAGATCCAGGTACCCGAATACATCACCACCGGCGAGTCGGTACTCGTCAACACGACGACCGGCGAGTTCTCGGGGCGGGCGTGACCTTTCCGCCACTCGTTTCCGCGGCATTCTCGCGACAATCCGATGCCTTTCGCTTGCGCAACGGACGGCATCAGGGCTGAGGAACCTCCACATCGCGCAGCCACTTGTGCGCCATGCGCCGAAGCGATCCATCGGCGCTTTCGTCGGTCACGAGTGCGGCGATATCGCGCCAAGCGAGCGCGTTCGACTCCGTACTGACCACGAAAGCCTCGCTGGCACGCGCGCGCACAACGTGGCGCACATCGTAATGCCAGTGCGCAGGCTCATCGCCGCGCGCAGGAATTTCGTGGCGATCGAGATCGAAGATTCCCAGGTCGACGGCAAGATCGGTCAATCCGGATTCTTCTTGCGCCTCGCGTAGTGCGACGCGAGCCAGATCGGTGTCGCCGTCGGCATGCCCGCCCAATTGCAACCAGCGACCCAGCTTGCGATGGTGGGTCAACAGCACGCGCGCACCGTCGGCACTGACCAACCAGGCCGAGCCAGTCAAATGCCCCTCGCGCCGATGCCGCTCGGCGGCGTCGGCATGGCGCCCCATGAATTCGCGAAACACGCTCGCACAGTCGGCTTCGGCCGCGTGTCGCCGCACATAATCATCGATGGCGCGCAACCATGCGCGCTGGTGATCGGCGAGTTTCGGCGGGTGCGATGAAGTCATTGCCGTTGTGCGACCGGCCTTGCCGCGGCGATAGGGGTCGCGTATTTTACCGCAACCTCCGTACCCCTTATCGACGGAGTTCGACCTCCTGACGCTGCGGCGACGGGGGCAGATTCAACAATGCTCGGGAGTTGCACATGGTTTTTTGGCGCGTCAAGCCGCTCGACAAGATTCTCGAAACCGCAGAAAAGAAATCCCTGAAGCGCCAACTTGGCCCGATTCAACTGACATTGCTGGGCATCGGCGCCGTAATCGGTACCGGCATTTTCGTGTTGACCGCCGAAGCGGCGCAGAAAGCCGGTCCGGCGATGATGGTGGCCTTCGTGATCGCAGCCGTCGTTTGTGGCCTCGCAGCCTTCGCCTATGCGGAACTGGCCGCGATGTTGCCCGTATCGGGCTCGGCCTACACCTACACTTACGGCGTCATGGGCGAACTCGTCGCTTGGGTCGTGGGATGGGCGCTGGTGCTCGAATACGCGATCGGCGCAACGGCCGTTTGCGTGGGTTGGTCCGGTTACATGAATGGCCTGCTCATGCATACGGATGTATTCGGACTCGTGCAACCCGGCGCGCTCGCCTTACCCGAATTCCTACGCACCGGCTATTTCTCCGGCGGCGGCTTCAATCTCCTGGCCTTTCTTGTCGGCATACTGGTGACGTGGTTGCTGGTCATCGGCACGTCCAAGAGTGCACGCGTCAATGCCGTTCTCGTCGCCATCAAGATCATCGCGCTGACCGTGTTTGTTGCACTCGCCGTTCCCGCCGCCCGCAGCGGCAACCTCGAGCCATTTTTGCCCGGTGGCTGGGGCAGTCCGCTGGGCGGCGCCGGCGTGCTCGGTGCGGCAGCTTCGATCTTCTTCGCCTATGTCGGCTTCGATGCGGTCTCCACTGCAGCCGAGGAAACCAAAAACCCCAACCGCAACATCCCGATCGGCCTGATCGCCTCGCTGGTGATCTGCACCGTGTTCTATCTGCTGGTCGGTTACGGTGCGGCGGGCTCCATCGGCGCGCAACCCATGCTCGGCGCCAATGGCGTGCCGCTGGATCCGGGCACACCGCAAATGGCCGCCGCATGCCAGGCATCGCAGGCTCTGGTATGCAGCAACGAGCCGCTCGCGCATGTCATGCGCGTGTTGGGTTATCCGAACATCGGAAATTGGATCGGAGTCGCCGCGATCATTGCCCTACCCTCGGTCATCCTGATGATGATGTTCGGCCAGACGCGCATCTTTTTCACGATGTCGCGCGACGGCCTGTTGCCGGAAAAGCTCTCGAATGTCCATCCGCGTTTCTTCACGCCGCATGTCATCACGTACCTGACTGGTGCCGTGGTATCGGTCTGCGGTGCGCTGTTTCCGGTCGGCAAACTCGCCGATACATCCAACGCCGGCACCCTTCTCGCCTTCGCGATGGTTGCCATCGGCGTCATGATTTTGCGCAAGCAACAACCCGATCGCCCGCGCCCCTTCCGCGCACCTTTGGTCTGGATCGTGTGTCCGCTTGCCGTGGCCGGCTGCGTGTTGCTGTTCGTCAACCTCAGCGTCATCGCCAAGGTGGTGTTTCTGGTGTGGGCCGCCATCGGGCTCGTGATTTATCGCCTCTACGGCTACCGTCGCAGCCAACTCGCCACGGAGTCCGGAACATGAGCGCGCTTGCCGGCATTTCCTTGCCTTGATGGCGCCGACACAAGATCGGCGCCGCGTGTGTCGGTCTTCGTTTTTTACGAGTAAGGCCTCATGCTCAGACAACTTCTTCGTACCAAGCACCCCCTCGCAGTCAACACCGAGGCCGGCGAGATCGAACTGCGCCGCACGCTCGGGCCGTGGGGCTTGACCGCCATCGGCATCGGCTCCGTGATCGGCGGCGGCATCTTCGTCATCACCGGCAATGCGGCGGCGATGCATGCGGGGCCGGCGGTCATGCTCTCGTTTGTGCTCGCCGCAATTTGCTGCACGTTCTGCGCACTGTGCTATGCCGAATTTGCCGCCATGGTGCCGGTGTCTGGCTCAGCGTATTCGTATACCTACGCCACGCTCGGCGAAGGCGCGGCGTGGTTCATCGGTTGGATGCTGATTTTGGAGTACGGCGTCTCGGCTTCGGCCGTGGCGTCGAGTTGGACGGGTTACTTCGTCAGCCTGCTCAATCATGTCGACATCCACCTGCCTGCGGCACTGATCAACGCACCGCTCGACGCCCACCTCAAACCGACTGGCGCCATCGTCAACCTGCCGGCAATCGGCATCGTCGCGGCACTGACGGGTATCTGCTATTTCGGCATCAAGGAATCCGCCGGAGTCAACTCGGCAATGGTCGTACTCAAAATCGCGCTCATCATTCTGGTGATCTTCGCGGGTTGGAGTTACGTCGATACGCACTTGTGGACGCCGTTCATTCCGGAGAACACCGGCCCGCATCAATACGGCTGGTCCGGTGTATTGCGCGGCGCATCGATGGTGTTCTTCGCCTACATCGGTTTCGAAACCACCAGTGTCGCCGCACAGGAATCGCTCAACCCAAAGCGCGACCTGCCGATCGGCATGCTCGCCTCGCTCGCGATCTGCACCGTGCTCTACATCGGCATGGCCGCCGTGCTCACGGGCCTGATGCCCTATACCCAACTCGGCACGAGCGAACCGGTGGTCACCGCCGTTGCCAGCCATCCCCAGCTCGCTTGGCTGCGCTGGATCGTTGAAATCGGCGCCTTGATCGGCTTGTCCAGCGTGATCCTGTGCATGTGCATCGGGCAACCGCGCATCTTCATGATCATGGCCAACGACGGTCTGCTGCCTCCGGTGTTCACACGCATCCATCCGAAGTACCGCACACCGCACATCAACACGCTGATTACCGGCGCCGGCATTGCGTTGCTGGCCGGCGTATTTCCGCTCGACATTCTTGGCGACCTGACTTCGATCGGCACCCTCATCAGTTTTTCCGCTGTCTGTGCCGGTGTATGGATTCTGCGTGTGGCCCATCCGGAAATTCCACGCGCCTTCCGCATCCCGGCAGCCCCCTTGATTTGTCTGCTCGGCATCCTGAGTTGCTTCACACTGCTTTCCACATTCAGCGGCTACAATTGGTGGCTAACTTTTGTGTGGACCTTCGCGGGCTTCGGTCTGTACTTTGCCTACGGCTATCGCAAGAGCAAGCTGCATCGCATGATGGAGTCGGTCGAGCGCTGAGCGTCAATCGAGGAAATGCCGCAGCGTCGCCTCGGCCGCCGTGGCATCGAAATCGTCCGCCCAATCCTCCATCAGGGCGATCATCACGAGCTTTTCGAACTCGGGCGCGAAACGTTCGGCAATGGCATCGGGATGGCGCACGCGCTTGCCGTCGACGATCAGGCCGAAATGGACGCGCCCGTTGTACGACAAAATCGACAAGCCCATACCGATGGAGCCCGATTGCGGCACCCAAAACATCAATTCATCGACCTCGCAGCCCGCCAAGTACAGCGGCATTTGCGGGCCGGGAACGTTGGTGGCCACGGTCGAAGCTTTGCGCGAAAACAATTCGAGTGCAACGCGCTGAATCGCTGCCGGCGCCATGCCGACCGCGGACAACAAGCCAAAGGTCAGTGCGGCTTGCTTGGATTTTTTCAGCTCACGCATGCTCGCTGCCACACACTCCAGCCGCCGCAGCGGGTTCGCCTCACCGATGGGCAGATCAAGAAACACAAGGCCAAAATGATTGCCGAGTTTCTGCGCGTGTTCGAGCGGGCGCAGATTGACCGGAACCGTGGCGCGGATGGTCAGCCCTTCGACGCTTTCGTCGGCATCACGCAGGTGCGCGCGCAATGCACCGGCAGCGCAGGCGAGCAACACGTCGTTGACCGTGCAGCCCAACGCCTTGCCAACGATTTTCACTTCTTCCAACGGCAGCGGCTCGGCCCAGGCCACATGCTTGGCTTGGCCCAGCGGCCCTTTGAACGCGGTGGGTGGATCGTCGGACAAGGTCAACGCCACGGCGAGCTCGCGCGCGATTTCGCCGCCGTCGCGCGCCAATGCCGCGACGAACTCCGGGTTCGCCGCAAGTTCGCCGGCCTTGCCAAGCGCTTTTTCACCCAGCGCAACAACCTGACTCAGCCCCATTCCGGTAGGTTCGAGCAAGCGCTGCAAGATGCCGCCCTGATCTTTTTTCAGCCAAACCTTGGCCAACTCCTTGCGCTGTTTCTTCGACGGGCTCGCGTCGGTCAACGACAGCAATACTTGCACCAACGCCATGCCGTCGGCGTAGCAGTGGTGGATGCGCGCCACCAGCACGCTGCTGCCCGGCTTGCCCTCGGGCGCATAGTTTTCGATGAGATGAAACTGCCACAGAGGCTTGGCATGATTCAGCGGCGTCGAGGCCAATTCGCCGACAAAGGTTTCCAACTCGCTCTTGTCCGCACGCCCGGGCAACGCTGCGATGCGCAGATGCCAATCCATGTCGAAATCGCCATCCAACTCCCAGCACGCGGAACCCATGGAATCGACCGCCTTCTGGCGAAAGCGTCGGTAAGCAAGAAACCGTTCCGCAAGCAAGCGTTTCAGTTCGACCGGATCCAGATGCTCCCGGAATATCAGCACGCCCGTAATCATCATGAGGTTGGTCGGGCTTTCCATGCGCAACCACGCTGTGTCGACTTTCGACATGGCTTCGCGCGCTTTGCGTAGTGCGGCAGGCATCGCTTCTCCTCTTCGGTTACTCTTGCCTAGCATCCAACCTCGTCGGACAAAAGGCAAATCGTCATGCAAGCGCACGGCAACGATATTTTGCTCGACCTGTTGATCATCTTCGCTGCCGCACAAGTCGGCAGTTGGCTGGCACGTTCGGTCAAGCTGCCTGGTGTGGTCGGCGAAATCGCCGCAGGATGCCTCGTCGGGCCATCGTTGCTTGGCTGGATTGCGCCCTCCGAGCCGCTGGAAGTGCTGTCCGAAATCGGCGTCGTCCTGCTGTTGTTCGCGGTCGGTCTGGAAACGCGCATCGAAGACATGAAGCGCGTTGGCCGCAGTGCGTTTCTCGTCGGACTGCTCGGCGTCGTCGTACCCTTTATATTCGGCTCGCTGTGGGCGCATGGCGCTGGATTCGACTGGGCCAAATCGCTGTTCGTGGCCGCCGCCTTTGTCGCCACATCGGCCGGCATCACCGCACGCGTCTTGCAGGAACTCGGCGTTCTGCAACGCCAGGAATCGCGCGTCATCCTCGGCGCTGCCGTGATCGACGATATCCTTGCGATGTTGCTGCTCGGCATCGTCACCGCCATGCAGTCCGGCGAAAACGTGCAGGTCGGCAAACTTGCGATCGTGCTGAGCGAAGCGATCGGCTTTGTCGTATTGATCGGCCTGCTCGGCACCAAACTCGTGCGGCGTTCGACGCAAAGCCTGGCGGTGCGCCAATGGAATTTGCTGCCGCCCGCACTCGCGTTGTGTCTGGGCTTGGCGTTTCTTTCCACCCGGTTCGGTTTGGCGGCGATCATCGGTGCGTTTCTCGCCGGCATGGTTGCCTCGGAGGCGCCGCAGCGCGAACGTCTGGAGCACGATGTGCAGCCACTGCTTACCTTGCTCACGCCATTTTTCTTCGTGCTGACCGGCGCAAAGATCGAATTGGCTCAACTCGCCTCGGTCGACGCGATGCTCACGCTGGCGCTGATTACCGCGATTGCGCTTGCCTCGAAACTGATCGGTGGTGGCCTCGGCGCGCTCGCGCTCGGAAAACGCGGCGCGTTGATCGTCGGCGTCGGCATGATGCCGCGCGGTGAGGTCGGCGTCGTCATTGCCAGTCTCGGGCTCGCTGCCGGCGTGTTTTCGCCGCGCATCTACGCTCTGATCGTGGCCATGTCGCTACTGACGTCGGTCGTCACCCCGCCGCTGCTGGCCTGGCTGTTCAAGCGCGAACCTGCGCGGCATTGAGCATGGCGCTTATTGCGATGGCTGCGTCGTGCTGCGATCGCAAAGCACGCGCTCGGGGTGCGCGTAAACGCAATAACCGTCGGCGCGCGCCAAGCCAATAAGGGTCATGCCTGCATCGCAGGCCAGCGCAACGGCCAATGCCGTCGGCGCAGATATCGCCACCATGAAGCCGATACCCGCCGTCGCCGCCTTCACCACCATCTCGAAACTGGCCCGGCTGGTCACGAGCAAAAATCCTGTGCCCGGATCAATCTGCGCGCGCTGCATCGCGCCGATCAGTTTGTCGAGCGCATTGTGGCGCCCGACATCCTCGCGCAGCATGACGATGTGCCCGGACAAATCGGCCCAGGCCGCCGCATGCACGGCGCCGGTGAACGCATTGATCGCTTGATTTTGCGCCATGTCCCGCAGCGCACGCTGCATTCCCGCCTCGGGAACGGCGATGACGGCGGTCAAAGGCGACGGATGGCGTACCGCCGCATCGAGCGTCTGTGCCCCGCACAGTCCGCACCCCGTGCGCCCGACCAGCTCGCGCGCACGATGTTCGAGTTGCGCCGCCTTGTCGTCGGGAATCGCGATATGCAATTCGATTCCCGCCAGCGCCTCGATCGGCTCGATGCTTGCGCACTGCGCGGCGGAATCGACGATGCCTTCGCTCAACGAAAATCCCAGCGCAAAGTCCTCCAGATCGGCAGGCGTGGCCATCATCACCGCATGCGGACGCTGGTTGTAAACGAAGGCGATGGGAACTTCCTCCGTCAGCGCATCGCGCAAACGCATCACCTCGCCATTGCGATGACGTTCGACCTCGCGCACGACCGCCCCGCTCGGCAGACGAGCCGCCTCAACATCGAGGGCACGCATTTCCGATCGGCGCATCATTCCGCCGTAGTCGACGCGTGCAACAGCGCTTGCTGCCGCTCGCTGAAGGCGCGATAGCGACGTTGCCAATCCGACGGTTGCGACACGCGCGTGACTTCGACCGCCGTCACCTTGTATTCGGGGCATTGGGTTGCCCAATCGGAGTTGTCCGTGGTCAACACGTTCGCTCCGGAAAACGGAAAATGAAACGTCGTGTACACCACGCCTGGCTGCATGCGCGCGCTGATTTTCGCCCGCAACACGGTTTGTCCGGCCCGGCTCCGGATGCCGACCCAGTCGCCGTCGGCGACGCCGCGATCCTGCGCGTCGTGCGGGTGGATTTCGAGCTGGTCTTCGCCATGCCAAAGATTGTTTTGCGTGCGTCGCGTCTGCGCGCCGACGTTGTACTGCGCGAGAATCCGGCCGGTGGTGAGAATCAACGGATGCTTCGCATTGACTTTTTCCGTCGTCGGCACGTATTCGGTGAGGACGAAATGGCCCTTGCCGCGCACGAATTCTCCGACATGCATGATCGGCGTGCCGCTCGGCGCCGCGTCGTTGCACGGCCACTGAATACTGCCAAGCTCGTCGATCCGCCGATAGCTGATGCCGGAGAACGTCGGCGTCAAGCGCGCGATTTCGTCCATGATTTCCGACGGATGCGCGTAGTGCATCGAGTACCCCATCGCATTCGCGAGCAATTGGGTGATTTCCCAGTCGGCATAACCGTTCTTCGGCGCCATGAGCTTGCGTACGCGCGAAACGCGCCGCTCGGCATTGACGAACGTGCCGTCCTTTTCCATGAACGTCGAACCGGGCAGAAACACATGCGCGAACTTCGCGGTTTCGTTGAGAAACAGATCCTGCACGACGACGCATTCCATCGCCTGCAGTGCGGCCATGACGTGCTGGGTATTCGGATCGGACTGGGCGATGTCTTCGCCTTCGATGTACAGCCCCAGAAACTTGCCGTCGAGTGCCGCCTCGAACATGTTCGGAATGCGAAACCCCGGCTCGCTTTGCAACGGCACCCCCCAGTCGCTCTCGAAACTCGCGCGCACCACCGCATCGCCGACAGATCGATAGCCGGGAAACTCGTGCGGGAACGAGCCCATGTCGCAGGAGCCCTGGACGTTGTTCTGGCCGCGCAGCGGATTCACGCCGACGCCGGGACGGCCGATGTTGCCGGTCGCCATGGCGAGATTGGCGATGGCCATGACCGCGGTCGATCCCTGCGAATGCTCGGTTACGCCAAGGCCGTAGTAGATCGCCGCATTGCCGCCGCTCGCAAACAGACGCGCGGCAGCACGCACTTCGGCGGCAGGCACGCCGGTGACGGCCGCCATCGCTTCCGGCGAATTGCGCGGTTCGGCGACGAAGTCGCGCCAGACGGCGAACGAATCGTCCTCGCAACGTGCGCGCACGAAGGCCTCATCGATCAAACCTTCGGTGGCAATCACATGCGCCAACGCATTGAGCAGTGCGACATTGGTGCCCGGCAACAGTTGCAGGTGATGGTCGGCCTCGACATGCGGCGTGCGCACGAGATCGATGCGGCGCGGATCGGCGACGATCAAGCGCGCGCGGCCCCGCCCATTGGATTGACGCAGGCGGCGCTTCATTTGCGAGGCGAACACCGGATGCGCGTCGGTTGGATTCGCGCCGATCACGAATATCACGTCGGTCTGCGCGACCGAATCGAAATCCTGCGTGCCGGCGGATTCGCCGAGCGTCTGTTTCAGGCCATATCCGGTCGGCGAATGGCACACTCGCGCGCAGGTATCGACATTGTTGTTGCCGAATGCCGCGCGTACGAGTTTCTGCACCAGATAGGTTTCCTCGTTGGTGCAGCGGCTGGAGGTAATGCCGCCGATCGCATCGCGGCCGTACTTCGCCTGGATGCGCTTGAATTCGGACGCGACATGCGCGATGGCCTCGGGCCACGACACCTCGCGCCACGCATCGGCGATGTTCGCGCGAACCATTGGCTTGAGAATGCGATCCGGGTG
>JAFEFR010000383.1 GCA_018240485.1 Pseudomonadota bacterium | reverse complement strand
TCCATCTGGCCGGCTACAACCGCATCCAGCAGGAGGAAGCGTACAAGTTTTACCAGCAGTGGATCGCGAAGGATTTTCCGCGCGTTTTGATCGTCAAGTTGCAGCATGCGAATCCGTACTACGACGACTCCTACGCGGTCGACTCGGCCAACCTCGGGCCCTACGGCAGCGCGATCGAGCAGGAACTGATCCCGGCCATCGAGCAGCAGTTCCGCGGACTGGGCACGGGCTGGTCGCGCTTTCTCTACGGCGGCTCGACCGGCGGCTGGGAGGCGCTGGCCGCGCAGATCTTCCATCCGGACTACTACAACGGCGCGTTTGGCGCCTGCCCGGACCCGGTCGATTTCCACGCCTACACGCACATCAATCTCTACGACGACAAAAACGCCGTGTGGATGCAAGGGCCGATCAAGCGCATCGCCCAACCGGCGATGCGCGACTATCTCGGCCGCACGCTCTGGGCGATGCCAGACGCGATGAACTACGAGCTGATGCTCGGCAGCAACGGCCGTTCGACCGAACAGTGGGATATCTGGCAGGCGGTGTATTCGCCGGTTGGCGCGGACGGTTATCCCAAGCCGATTTTCGACAAACGCACCGGCGCGATCGATCATGCCGTCGCCGCCTACTGGCGCGAACACTGGGACCTGACCGACTACCTCAAACGCAACTGGCCGACGATCGGCGAAAAGCTGCGCGGCAAGCTGCATGTCTATGTCGGCCTGTCCGACAACTACTTCCTCAACGACGCCGTCTATCTGATGCAGGCCGCGCTGGAGAGTTTCCGCAACCCGGCCTACGAAGGTGAGGTAACGTACGGCCTGCGCGACGAACACTGCTGGAATGGCGATGCGGTCACGCCGAACGCGTATTCGCGCCTGCGCTACAACACGATGTACTTGCCGAAGATCGTCGAGCACATCGAAAAAACCGCGCCGAAAGGGGCCGACCTCACCAGTTGGCGATATTGAACGACTACCGCGCCCGATCTTGCTGCGCCTCGTTCAGAAAATGGGCTGGACTTTCCCTGGCCGTCTGCGCACATTAGGCGCATTCCCACCGAGGCGGAGGCGGTCATGGCGAGTATCTACGACTTCAGCGTGAAGGACATCGACGGCAAACAGCAGTCGTTGGCCGCGTACAAGGGCAAGGCGATGCTCGTGGTCAACGTCGCCAGCAAATGCGGATTCACGCCGCAGTACACCGGGCTCGAAGCGCTGTACCAGAAATTTCGCGACCAAGGCCTGGTCGTACTCGGCTTTCCGTGCGATCAGTTCGGCCATCAGGAGCCCGGCGATGAGGCCGAGATCAAGAATTTCTGCGCGCTCAACTACGACGTGCAGTTCCCGCTGTTCGCCAAGATCGAGGTGAACGGCGCGAATACGGATCCGCTGTACCAATATCTCAAGCGCGAGGCCAAGGGCCTGCTCGGCAGCGAGTCGATCAAATGGAACTTCACCAAGTTTCTCGTCGACAAGAACGGCAAGGTGGCGAAGCGTTATGCACCGACCGACACGCCGGAATCGATCGAGAAGGACATCGCGGCGGTGCTGTGATCGCGTAGGCCATGCCGAGCAAAAAATCACGCACTCAGATCGCATCGCAATGAGCAGCCAAGGCAGCGCATCGCTCACCCGCCAGGACTTGAAAACCCTCGCGCTCGCCGCGCTCGGCGGCGCGCTCGAGTTCTACGATTTCATTCTTTTCGTCTATCTCGCCGAACAAATCGGTACGCTGTTTTTCCCCGCATCGACGGCGCCGTGGTTGCGCGAATTGCAGACCTGGGGCGTGTTCGCTGCCGGCTATTTCGCGCGCCCGCTCGGCGGCGTGGTCATGGGTCACTTCGGCGACAAGTCCGGGCGCAAGCGCATGTTCACCCTCAGCGTGTTCCTGATGGCGGCGCCGACGCTGTTGATCGGCCTGTTGCCGACCTACGCGCAGATCGGCGCGTCCGCACCGATTGCGTTGCTTATCTTGCGCATCGTGCAGGGCGCGGCAGTCGGCGGCGAAGTGCCCGGCGCGTGGACCTTCGTCGCCGAACATGTGCCGGCGTCGCGCACCGCGTTCGCGTGCAGCACGTTGACCTCGGGTTTGACCGTCGGCATCCTCGCCGGTTCGTTGCTTGCCGCCGCGCTCAACGCCACGCTTACGCCGACGCAGATGCTCGACTGGGGTTGGCGCATTCCGTTTCTCATCGGCGGCGCGTTCGGCTTCTTCGCCGTGCGGCTGCGGCGCATGTTGGTCGAGACGCCCGTGTTCGAGGCGATGCGTCGGCGCCGCGAACTGTCGCACGAGCTGCCGTTTGCGGTCGCGCTGCGAGGCCACGGCGGTGCCGTGCTAGCCTGCGTCGCGCTGACTTGGGTGCTGACCGCGGCGGTCGTGGTCATGATCCTGATGACGCCCAAACTGATCCAGAAACTCGATGGCATCGCGCCCGCGGTCGCGTTTCTCGCCGACACGATCGCGACCGTGGGTCTCGCGCTTGGCAACCTCGGTTTCGGCCTCGCCGCCGATCGCTATGGCACCACACGCGTCGCTGCACTCGGCTGCGTGCTGCTCGCTGGCGTCGTCTATTTGTTTTATCTCGGCGTCGCTGCCGCGCCGCAGTACTTGTACCCGCTGTCGTTCGTCGTCGGTTTGAGTGTCGGCGTGGTCAGCGTCATCCCGACCCTGCTGGTGCGCGCGTTTCCTGCGCCGGTGCGCTTCACCGGCGTCGCGTTTTCGTACAACCTCGCCTACGCCGTGTTCGGCGGCCTCACGCCGATCTTCATCGGCTGGGCACTGCGCTTCGACCGGCTCGCGCCTGCGCACTACGTCGCGGCGATCTGCGTCGTCGGCATCGCGACCGTGCTGTTCAGCGCGCGGCGGCGGGCCTACACGCCCGCTTTCGCCTGAGCATGCCAAGGCTGTTCTGCGCCGCGCTGGCGACACGGCTATTCGCGCCGTGATACTCGTCTCGCCGCGACTGGTTGACGCCCTCGCTTTGCGACTATCATTTCGTCGGCGACTCTCCGGCCGTTTCCTGCCGATTTTCCCGTCGGTGTGCGATGCGAGTCATGGATGCGGGGGCACTACATTGGGGGCGGGGACCACGAGATGACGGATGTGTTTTTCGAACGGCCGATTTTTTTCGCCGTACGCGTATCGCCGCGAGGATGCCAAGGAAAAAAGACGACCGTTTTCATGCACATCGCTGCACCATCGATTCGTGCAATTGTCCGCACATAAATTGCATATTTGTGTGTAGAATGCAATTTTAGTCCGACAAATTGCACGAACTCACCATGAAGCGCGGACTCACCGGCCACTATTTGACCCTCTCCACCCTGGGGGAGACGTGCCGCGCGTTCGTGCCGAATCCGCTGCCGCCGCAACCGCCCTTGCAGATGGACGGCCGCCTGCACGCCCTCGCGCAGGATGCCGCGTTGGCACTGGGTCGCCTTGATGCCGTTTCCGAGTTGCTGCCCGAACCGCAGATATTTCTCTACTCGTACATCCGCAAGGAAGCCGTGCTGTCTTCGCAGATCGAGGGCACGCAATCCTCGCTTTCCGACCTGTTGCTGTTCGAAGCCGAAGGCAGCCCCGGCGTTCCGCTCGACGACGTGCGCGAAGTATCGCGCTACGTCGCCGCGCTGGAACGCGGCGTGGAATTGCTGCGCGAAGGCTTGCCGCTTTCGCTGCGCCTGATTCGCGAGATTCACGCCATCTTGCTGCGCGACGGACGCGGTGCGCACAAATCACCCGGTGAGTTTCGGCGCAGCCAGAACTGGATCGGCGGCACGCGCCCCGGCAATGCCAGGCACGTACCGCCGCCGCCGGAGCAGATCATCGAGTGCATGGGTGCGCTGGAAAACTTCCTGCACGGCAAGCCCGAGGCCGTGCCGGTGCTGATCCGCGCCGCGCTGGCCCATGTCCAGTTCGAGACCATCCATCCTTTCCTCGACGGCAACGGCCGCGTCGGACGCTTGCTCATCACCTTCTTGCTGCATGCCGAGGGCGTCCTGCGCCAGCCTTTGCTGTACCTCTCGCTCTACTTCAAGCAACACCGCGAGCGCTACTACGCTTTGCTGCAAGCGGTTCGCACCAAGGGCGACTGGGAGGAATGGCTTGTCTTCTTTCTCAAGGGCGTGGCGCAGGTCGCAACCGAAGCATCGCAAACGGCGCGCAAACTCCTCGCGCTGTTCGAGCGGCACCAGCAGCAGACACGCGCGCTGGGTCGGCTCGCGGTCTCGGCGCAGCGCATGCTCGACCACCTGCAACGCCATCCGGTAACGACCGCGCCGGCGGCGGTGGCCGCCACCGGCATGTCGTTCCACACCGCGCAGAAAATGTTCGCAACACTGCAATCGCTCGGGCTGGTCGCGGAAAACACCGGGCGCAAGTACGGAAAGGTTTACAGTTATACCGATTGCCTCGCGCTGCTCAATCAGGGAACGCAACCGCTGCGATAGACCATGCTCGCCAAGACCCCAAACCGCCGCTCAGCGTCCGTGCCGAGGTATGTCGAAGCCGAGTCGGCTCAACCAGCAAAACCGTTGCTTTTCTCCGGCCCCTCGTAACACCCGTTGCTCGGTGATGGCGTTCCGCCCGACTGGATTGCGGCGGTGCTGTTCAGCGCGCGGCGCACGGCGTACGCACCATCGTTTGCATGAGTGCGTCGAGCGCAGCGACCGGGTCGGTGCAGCGCCCGGTGTGCACGGCGGAAACCTGGATCAGCGCGCTGCGCGGCGCGGTCAGCCAGTCGAAACGTTCGCGTCGCGACAGCGCGCCGAGCGCACCGGCGGGCTTGCCGCCTGCGCAGATGGCGGGGATCGCGGCGAGGTGTTCGGCGATCATGGCCAGGTCCGCCGCCGGATCGAGCGCAAGCACGCGCGCCGCATCGAGCTCGATGCGTGCGGCGAGAAAATCTGCGTGTTGGCAGGCGAGGATCACGCCCGCATTGACGAATTCTCCGCGCTCCACGCGCGGCACGACGCGGATCACCGCGTAATCGTAGATCACGGGCTTGCGCTCAAGCGGCATGGGCACGCGCCGCCTCCGCAACGAAAGCGCGCGGCGCGTCGAGCCGTCGGGTCAAGTACTCGACGTAGGCCGCGCGCTGTTCGCTCGCATCGGCAAATGGGGCGCCGTCGCCCAGCCACGCATCCGGAATTTGCGCGACGATATCGCCGATGATCTGCGGCGTCAGCGCGCTGCGCATGCCGGCATCGACTTCGGCGATGCGGCTGGCGAACGGCAGCAGCACATGATCCTTGATCTGGGCGAAGGGTCGCGTGCTGCGTGCGCGCCAGTCGTCCCAATCGTGATGAAAGTACAACGCCGCACCGTGATCGATCAGGCGCAGCTGGCGGTGCCATACGAGCATGTTCGCGTTGCGCGCGGTGCGGTCGACATTGCTGACATACGCATCGAACCAGACGATGCGCGAGGCCAGCTCCGCGTCGGGCGGCTCGACCAGCGGATCGAACGTGACCGAGCCCGGCAGATAATCGAGCGCGAGGTTGAGGCCGGCACTGGCGCGGATCAGTTCTTGAATCTCGGGGTCGGGTTCGGTGCGTGCGAGCTCCGCGTCGAGTTCGACGAAGGCGATTTCGGGCACGTCGAGGCCTGCCGCGCGGGCGAGCTCGCCGGCGAGGAGTTCGGCGATCAGCGCACGCACGCCTTGTCCCGCGCCACGGAACTTGAGCACGTACAGGCCCTGGTCGTCGCCCTCGACTATGGCGGGCAGTGAACCACCCTCGCGCAGCGGGGTGACGTAGCGGGTGGCGGTGACGGTGCGCAGTTTCATCGGCGCCATGATCGACGATTGCCTTGGGTCGCGTCCATGCCGGCAGCGCTGGCGGGGAGAAATGTGGCTGGTCATAATGGTGCACATGAGCACATCCAACCTCGATGCGATTCTGATCGGCGGCGGCCATAACGGCCTCGTCTGCGCCACCTATCTGGCCAAGGCCGGGCTCAAGGTGCTCGTGCTCGAAAAGCGCGGCGTGGTCGGCGGCGCGGCGGTGACCGAGGAATTCCATCCCGGCTTTCGCAACTCGGTCGCCGCGTACACGGTGTCGCTGTTGCAGCCGAAGGTGATCCGCGAGTTGGAACTGGAAAAGCACGGATTGAAGATCGTGTTGCGCCGGGCGAGCAATTTCCTGCCGCGCCCGGACGGCACCTATCTGCTGACCGGCGCGGGGCGCACGCGCGATCAGGTCGCCAAGTTTTCGCAAAAGGACGCCGACGCGCTGCCCGAATACGAGCGGCGTCTGGATGTGATCGCCGACGTGTTGCGCGAGCTGGCGCTCGAAGCGCCGCCGAACATGACCTCGGGCGGCTGGATCAAGGCGCTGCCGGAACTGCTGCGCGCCGGCAAGCTCGGCAAGCGCTTGTCCGCGCTCGATGCGCAGATGCGCGGCGAGTTGCTCGAGCTGTTTTCGGTGTCGGCGGCGGAGTATCTCGACCGCTTTTTCGAAAGCGAGCCGATCAAGGCCGTGCTCGGTTTCGATGGCATCGTCGGCAACTACGCGAGCCCCTACACGCCGGGCAGCGCCTACGTGCTGCTGCACCACGTATTCGGCGAGGTCAACGGCGTCAAGGGCGCGTGGGGCCACGCGATGGGCGGCATGGGCGCAATCACGCAGGCGATGGCGAAGTCGGCGCTGGCGGCGGGCGCGCAGATCCGCACGGGATGCGGCGTGCGCGAGGTGATCGTGGAAGGCGGCAAGGCCGTGGGCGTGATTACCGACCAGGGCGAGACCTTGCGCGCGCGCGCCGTCGTCGCCAACGTCAACCCCAAGTTGTTGTACGAGCGTCTGTTCGATCAAAAAAATGTGCCCGCGCTGACGCGCGAACGCATGGCGCACTACAAATGCGGCTCGGGCACGTTCCGCATGAACGTGGCGTTGTCGGGCCTGCCGAGTTTTTCCTGCCTGCCGGGCGCGGGCGATCACCTGACCGCCGGCATCATCATGGCGCCGAGCATCGACTACATGGATCGCGCCTACCTCGACGCGCGCGCCTACGGCTGGTCGCGCGAGCCGATCGTCGAAATGCTGATTCCCTCGACGCTCGACGATTCACTGGCGCCGCCGGGCCAGCACGTCGCCAGCCTGTTCTGTCAGCAGGTCGCGCCGACGTTGCCGAACGGCAAATCGTGGGACGACTGCCGCGAGGACGTCGCCGACCTGATGGTCGCGACGGTGGACAAGTTCGCCCCGGGATTCAAGAACCTCGTCGTCGGCCGCCAGATCAAATCGCCGCTCGATCTGGAGCGCGACTTCGGCTTGATCGGCGGCGACATCATGCACGGCGCGCTGACCCTCAACCAGTTGTTCAGCGCGCGGCCGATGCTCGGCCAAGGCGGTTACCGCGGTGCGCTGCCGGGTTTGTACCTGTGCGGCGCCGGCACCCACCCGGGCGGCGGCGTCACCGGCGCGCCGGGGCACAATGCGGCCAAGGTGATCGCCAAGGATTTGGGCTGAAAGGCCGGGTGGACCAGAGCCGGCCCACACCTGCCGTATCGACATCTACAACGCGAGCGCAATGCTCACAGCTTCAAACCGTTTTCCACGTCCAGTACC
>JAFEFR010000382.1 GCA_018240485.1 Pseudomonadota bacterium | reverse complement strand
CCGCGCGCGTCACGGTGTGCGGAAGCTGCGCATCGATCATCACAAGGTCGGCCCAATAGCCCTCGCGGATGTAGCCGCGTTCGCGTACGTCGTACAGGCGGGCCGGCGCATGCGCGAACTTTTCGACGAGCAGTTCGATGGGAAGCTGGCCGTCGAACCAGCGTTCGAGCGCGCATTGCAACACCGATTGCACGAGCGGCAATCCCGACGGAGCCTTCTCGTAATTTTGCTGCTTTTCCTCCCAGCCATGCGGCGCATGGTCGGTGGCGAGGATGTCGATGCGTCCGTCCTTGATCGCGGCGATGATGGCGGCGCGATCGGCAGGGAGTTTGATCGCCGGATTGCACTTGATCAGGGTGCCCTTGGCGGCGTAGTCCGCGTTGCTGAAATGCAGGAAATGCACGCAGGTTTCCGCGGTGATGCGCTTGCCGTCGGCAGGGCCGGGCGCGAACAGTTCGAGTTCCTCGGCGGTGGTGACGTGCAACACGTGCAGGCGCGAGCCGTGGCGGCGCGCGAGTTCCATCGCCAGTCGCGTCGACTTGATGCAGGCCTCGCGCGAGCGGATGAACGGGTGCTCCGCGATCGGGATCGCATCGCTGCCGTACTTGTTGCGCGCCGCGGCGAGATTGGCCTCGATGGTCGGCGTATCCTCGCAGTGCGTCGCGATCAGCGTCGGCGCGTCGCGGAAGATCGCATCGAGCGTCGCCGGGTTGTCGACCAGCATGTTGCCCGTGGAGGCGCCCATGAACACCTTGATGCCGCAGGCCGCCTTGGGGTCGAGGCGCTGGATGTCTTCGAGGTTGTCGTTGGTCGCACCGAGATAGAAGGCGTGATTGGCGAGCGATTTGGCTGCGGCGCGCGCGTACTTGTCTTCAAGGGCGGCGCGGTTGGTCGTGGTCGGCTTCGAGTTCGGCATCTCCATGAAACTGGTGACGCCGCCGGCCACTGCGGCGCGCGATTCGGTGAAGAAGTCGCCCTTGTGCTCGAGTCCGGGCTCGCGGAAATGCACCTGGTCGTCGATCATGCCCGGCAGCAGCAGGCGTCCGCGCGCATCGACCACGCGTTCGTTCGCCTGCGCGACGAGCGAGCCGCCGACCGACTCGATGCGACCGTTGCGCACGCGCACGTCGCCGGAAAAACGGCGACCGTCGTTGACGATATCGGCATTGACGATGAGGCAATCATTCATGGGGATTTTCGGCTCCGGCGTCCGATGGCGCATGCGATTTGCACAGTGTAAACGTCTGCGGTACTTCGTCGATACCGCCAGTGCTGAAGGGCTGGCAGCGCAAAAGCCGCCAGATCGCCAGCAAACCCCCGCGCGTCGCGCCGAAACGCGCGATGGCGATGTGCGCATATTCGGAGCAGCTCGGCGAAAAACGGCAGCGCGACCCGAGCCATGGGCTGAGCAGACGCCGGTACAGCGCGATCAAGCCGAGAATCAGTCGCGTCATGGAGAAATATCGCGGTTCGTCGAGAGGATTTGTGGCGGGTGCAACATGCGCAATGGTTGCCGGGCGGAGGCGATTGGGCTATAAAACGCGACCGCCGAGCGACAACGGGGATGGATTATGGCGACATCGAAGCGCAAGTCTGCAAGTCCGGCCAAGAAAAAGGCCAAGCCGACAACGCCGGCCAAGGCGAAAAAGCCCGTGCCGAAAAAAGCGACGACACCGGTCAAAAAGGCGGTCAAGGCGACGCCGAAGAAGTCGATGCCCAAAAAAACGGTGTCCAAAAAGCTTGCGCCGAAGAAGCCGGCACCCAAAAAAGCGGCGCCGAAAAAAGCCGTGCCCGTGAAAGTGCCGACTTCGGCAAAGAAGCCGGCCGCAAAAGTGACCGCCAAACCGCAGCGTGCCGCAAACAAACCGTTCGCGGCCAGGAAGTCTGTGCCGACGAAGGCGCCTGCCACGCCGTCGCGCAAGGCTGCGCCCGCCCCCGTCAAAGCTTCGAAAAAAGTCGCTCCACCGAAACAAGCAACACCCAAGAAAGGCAACATGTCCGCAGTACCCACCACCCCCGATACCGTTACGCGCGAAGATGGACGTTACGCGCTTCCCAGCACTGTCAACATCGACCTGCCCGCCAACTACCGCCCATCGTCCAAGGATGAGTACATGGGGCCGCGACACCTCGCCTATTTTCGCGCCAAGCTGCAAAAATGGCGCGAGGATCTGGTGGAGGAATCCAAGCAAACCATCGACAATTTGCGCGACGAAGTGCGCGACGTCGGCGATGAAGCCGAACGTGCCACGCGTGAGACCGAAAATTCGCTTGAGCTGCGCACGCGCGATCGTTACCGCAAACTGATCGGCAAGATCGACAAGGCGCTCAAGCGCATCGAAGAAGGCCGCTACGGCTATTGCGAGGAGACTGACGAGGAAATCGGCATCGAGCGCCTCGACGCTCGTCCGATCGCGACCTTGTCGCTCGACGCGCAGGAGCGTTGGGAGCATCGCCAGAAACAAATGGGCGATTGATCCGAACGTGATTCGACAGGCAGCAGCAGTGCCGCCTTCATCGACGACGAGGGCGCACCTGACCTGATGCGTGGCGGATCTGGGCGCTCAGCCGAGTGCGATCCGTGCCTGCGCTTTGATCGTTTGCAGCATGGCCGCAAGGCCGTTGCTGCGCGTCGGCGACAGGTGCTTGGCCAAGCCGATCGCGGCGATGTAGTTCGGCTCGGTGTCGAGGATTTCCCGCGCAGGTCGGCCCGAATAGACGCGCAGCAGCAGGGCGATGAGCCCCGAGACGATCGCCGAGTCGCTGATCGCACAAAAATCGAGCCGTCGGGCATCGCCGCTGGCGACCAGCCAGACCTGCGACTGACAGCCGTGCACCTTGTGCTCGTCGATCTTCAGCGCGTCGGGGAACGGCGACAGTTTGCGACCGAGGTCGATCAGGTACTGGTAGCGTTCGGTCCAGTCGCTGAAGAAGGCGAATTCTTCCGCGATCGCGTCCTGCGCGGCTTGCGCGCTGGTTTCCGCGGTTTCCGGTTGCGCCGACATTGCGATGACCCTCATGCGGACACAGGAGCGACGCTGGCGCGCTTCCAGCGCGGGCCTTGCGGCGTGTCCTCGATGACGATGCCGAGTTCGAGCAACTGGTTGCGCAGACGGTCGGCTTCCGCGAAGTCCCTTGCTTTTTTCGCCGCCTGACGGGCGTCGACGAGTTGCTGGACTTGGACCTCATCGAGCATCGAATTCGCCGTCGTACCCTGAAACCAGGCTTCGGGTTCCACCTGCAGCAAGCCGAGAAAATTGGCGGCGGCGAGCAGCGCATCGATTGCCGCGCGGCGTGCCTGTGCGGTGTCGGCTTTGCGCACGGCATCGGCCAGTCGCGACAGAATCGCCAACGCTTCGGGCGTATTCAGATCGTCGAGCAAGGCGGCGGAAAATTCGTCGGGTAGGGCGACATCGTTTGCTTTCGTCCCGCGATCTTCGCTTCCTACTTCCGCAACATCGCGCAATGTGGTGTACCAGCCGTCCAACGTGCGACGTGCTTGTTCGAGTGCGGAAGCCGACCAGTCGAGCGGCTGGCGGTAGTGCGCCTTTAGTAGCATGAAGCGCAGCAGTTCGGCGGGATGTTGGTCGAGCAACTCGTGCAACTTGTACGTGTTGCCGAGCGACTTCGACATCTTCTTGCCTTCCAGGCTCAACATGCCGTTGTGCAACCAGTAGCGCGCGAAAACCTTGCCACCGTGCGCGCAGGTCGATTGCGCGACTTCGTTTTCGTGATGTGGAAACAACAGATCATTGCCGCCGGCGTGGATGTCGATGGTCTCGCCCAAGTGCGCCGCGCTCATTGCCGAGCACTCGATATGCCAACCCGGCCGACCGCGGCCCCACGGACTGTCCCATCCAGGCAGGTCGGACGTCGACGGTTTCCACAGCACGAAATCGGCCGGATTTTTTTTGTATGGCGCCACTTCGACGCGCGCGCCGGCGATCATTTCGTCGGTGGAGCGACCGGACAATTTGCCGTAGTCGGGAAACGAGGCGACATCGAACAGTGCATGGCCCTCGGCGGCATAGGCGTGGCCGCTCGCGATCAGACGCTCGATCATGGCGATGATCTGCGCGATGTGCGCGGTCGCGTGCGGCTCCACGTCGGGCGCATCGACCCCGAGACGGGCCATGTCGGCGCGGAAATCGGCGGCGTAGCGATCGGTGAT
>JAFEFR010000381.1 GCA_018240485.1 Pseudomonadota bacterium | reverse complement strand
GCTCGGTGCGATGGCCGCCATTGACCGCGCGCGTCGCGACCCGACGTGTGCCTCGTGTCGTGCGGCCTTGCGCGCTGCGTTGTGGCCGTTGCTGTCGGTTCCCGCCGCGGCGAGTGCGCCGCGCCTCGCGCTCGACGCGATGGGGCGCGCATACATCGACGCGCTGGAAAGTGGCGAGAGGGCGAAGCGATGAGTCCGCCAGTCTTCGTCGCGCTCGCGTTGGCATTTGCCGTTCTGCTCGGCTGTGTGCGTACTCGACAGGCCGGGAAATTTCGCTCGGTGCGCATGGCGTTGCAGTGCATAGCCGCAACGGCATTGTATTTTTTCCTGATTCCGCCGACGGCGCGCGAATCTTTTTCCAGCGGCGAGATCGTTGTGCTGACACCCGGCGCAACCTCATCGCAGATTGTCGCGCTGCCGCCCGTGGCGCGGGTCGTCGCGTTGCCCGGCATCGATGCGCCACGCAACATCGAGCGCGTACCCGATCTTGGCACGGCATTGCGTCGCTACGCGGATACACGCCGTTTGCGCATCGTCGGCGCGGGCGTGCCGCCGCGCGATCGCGATGCGGCACACGGACGCGTCGCCGAATTCGATGCGGTGCCGTTACCGCGTGGGCTTGTCGAAATGGAGGCGCCGACGTCGGTGCGGGCCGGTCGCATCTGGCGCGTCGACGGACGTGTCGAAGGCGCGCTCGGCGGCCGTGTCGAGTTGCGCGATCCGGCGAATGCAGTCGTCGGATCGCAGGATCTCGACGCGCAGGGGCGTTTCACCTTGCGTGCCACCGCGAAAGGCGAAGGCGGTACCGCGTTCGAGTTGAGCGTGCTCGATCGCAATGGTGTGCGCATCGATGGCGCGAAGGTGCCGTTTGTGGTGCGCGCAGGCAAGGTATTGCGCGTCCTGATGCTCGCGGGCGCGCCCGATGCGGAATTGAAATTTCTGCGCCGATGGGCCGTCGATGCTGGGCTTGCGCTCGACACGCATATCGCCATCAGCGATGGTGTGGCGCTGACCGAAGGCGCGTTTTCCTGGTCTGCAGACGTGTTGCGTGGAGCCGATCTCGCGATCATCGATGAGCGCGCATGGGCTGTGCTCGACGCATCGCACAAACATGAGTTGGTCGATGCCGTGCGCGGTGGTCTCGGTCTGCTGCTGCGCGCGACAGGGCCGGTGCCGGCAGCGGTTACGGACGACTGGGCCGCGTTGGGTTATCGCGTGAAGAGCATCGCGACACCGCCGCCGGTCGCGATGGGACGTGTACTTGGCCTCGACGATTCGGGCACGTCCTTCACGCGTAGTGCGCTTGCGGTAGAAGCCGGCGACGCTGCGCCGATGTTGCGTGGCGACGACGGATCACCCGTGGCCTGGGTGGTCAACGCGGGTCGTGGACGGGTTGCGCTCTGGCTGCTCGCCGACAGCTATCGGCTTCGTCTCGGCGGCGCCGAGGCGGCGTATGCGACCCTGTGGGCCGATGCGTTCGCTGCCGTCGCGCGCGCGCGTGGCGATGTCGAGCCGACATTGCCATCGAATGCGCGCGTCGACGAGCGCGCCGTGTTATGCAATCTGACGGCAGACGCCGTGGTTGAAAACGACGCTGGCGTGCGCACGCCGTTGGTTGTCGATGCCACGCGCCATTGTGCCGCGTACTGGCCCGATGCCGCAGGGTGGCACAGCCTGGTCGATGGCGGCGATCGCTGGCCGTTCTTCGTGCGTACGCACGAGGAGTCCGCCGGATTGGTTGCCGGCGATGCTGCGCGTGCGACGCGGGCCTTGCTGGGTGGCGAGCCTTCGTCGGTCGCGGCCAGTGCAGTACGCGAACGGCCTTGGCCGCGCTGGCCGTTCTTGCTCGCTTGGCTCGTGGCTGTCGCTGGGCTGTGGTGGTTGGAACGTAGTCGTGCCGACGACGGCATCCGCGAGGAATGAGGCGATGCCGCGGCAGGCAGTCGGGACAACGCAGCGGTGCCGTAAACCGCCGGCTTCGCAGCCACTGCCGGCAAACCCCTCTCGTGCGAGGAGAGGGGCTTGCGACGCGTGTCAATGCGCGACTGCGCCTTCCCAGGTGCGCAGATAGGCTTCGGCGCCGGCAGCCATTTCGTCGACGAGATCGTTGCCGGCGACATGCCGCATATCTTCGATCCAGTCGGTGGTCAGACCGTAGTTGGCGACGCCTTCGGTGTTGATGTCCCAGTTACGCTGGCCCGTGCTGAGCCGGTCGAACGACAGACCGGTGATCGTGGTGAACGGATAGACCACCGGATTGATCATGTTGTTCGGACGTGGCGCGGGCTGCTCGCCGAGACCGTTGGCGTCGAGGCCGTAGCCGAGGCCGTAGATGCCCGCGGCACGACGCGCGGCGGCAGTGTCGCGCCAGCCGTTCGCGAATTGATCGGCGGAGGTGCCGTACAGGCCGACGAAGCCGCCGAGGTTGTAGACGCGCGGGTAGTAACGCGGATCCATCCAGCTATGCCCCGAAATCACGCCGGGATAGTGCGCGGCTTCGAGTGTGGCGAGCACTTGCGCTGCGGCCTTCACGCTCATGTGATCGATTTCCACGAGCATGTGGCGGTTGATCATGCCCTGCAGCGCATACTTGCCGAGATCGGTCAGGCCGTTGACGTTGCAGTGCGGCGCCGGCGGATAGAGCGGCAGCGCCGGTACGAGGCTGGACAGAAATCCCGGAATCACGCCGTTCGGGGCGATGGTGTTGTCCGACGGTGTGCCGGGTGCGCAGGTTTGCGCCTGCCAGAACGATCCCGCGCTGAGGAAATTGCCGGCGTTGACGATGACGCCTTGCACGCTCGGGTCGAAGCGCACGCCGCACAGCGCGTTGTCGAACTTGTGACAAAGGAACAGCGAGCGCACGCCTAGGTCGTAGATGGCCTGCAGACCCTTGTCGATATTCGATTTCGTGCATGAGGAACCGAAGATCAGTTCCAGCAAATCCTTGGATTTCTTGCAGCCGAAGATTTCCGAGGACTCGATGCCGAGCACCATCGCGAGCTTGCCCTGTGCGATCACCGCGCGGGCCTGTGCCGGTGAGGTCACGATGCGCAACCAGCCTTTGCCGGGGCCGCCGTTGAGCGAATCGATGTAGTCCTGGAGTTCGTAGGTTTTCTTCGCTTCAAGCTGGATCTGCGTCTGCTCGGAGCAGTCGGACACGTTCAGCGAAACCGTGTTCGAGAGGATGCACATCACGCGATTGGCCACGAGCTGATTGACGAAGATGCGCAAGCCGCCTTTCCACGCGCGTTGCAGCCATTCGTAGTAGACCTGCTGGTGGGTCAACGAGTTGTGCGCCGGCCAGTACGCGAACGTGGGCCAACCCACCGGGTCGTGCGTGCCGAGCGGGCTGCCGTTGTGGAAGAAATTTTCGAAGATCGCCGCCGAGCCGTCGGGGTAGTGATTCGGGCAATCGACCAAGGCTTTGTCGATGCCGTCGGGGTCGAACACCTTGCCGCAGACCAGGCGGCCGCCGAAACCCACGTTCGAGAACGGATGACTGTGCGTGTCGACGAAGCCGACGACCGACGGAGTTTGAGCCAACAGGGGATTGGAGATCAGGCACGACAACAGCAGCAAAACCGGCAATACGCGCATTGCTTTCGACATGATGCCTCCTCTGGGTTTGCGGCAACCGTCGCGCCGCGCTTTGCCTGCCGCGACGGTTGCCGGATCTTCAGGATGGTTTCGGCGCAGCCTCCACGGCAGGACTCAGAACACGACGCAGACGCTCAGAAACGATAGGCCGCCTGCACGCTCCACATGCGCGGCGCACTGATGCCGGCATTGGGCGTGCCGAACAACGATGCGGTGGCGTTGTTGATGCCGGTCACGTAACGCTTGTCGAGCAGGTTGTTGACGATGAAGGCAAAACTCCATGGCACGTCGCGCGACGACCAGCCAACGCGCAGATCGGTACGCAATGTCGGAGTGCCGAGTTTGAACGGACCGCGTTGCAGACAACTGCCCTGTGAGGACGAACTGGCATTGCAGCGAGTCTTGCCGTTGTAGCCTTGTTGGAAGGTGAAATCCAGATCGCCGCCGAGCACTTGATGCAGTACGTAGTCGACGCCGGCGGCAGCTGACCAATAGGGTTGTCCTGTCCCTTTTCCGGTGAGGTCGATCGTGTTGCCGGTGAGGGGGTCTTGGGTCAGGTAATGACCATAGGTTTGGTCGATCCAGGCCACGCTTGCGTTGAAGCGCAAGGCGTCCGTGGCTTGCCAGCGCGACTCGACTTCGAAGCCGTCGGCATTTTCGTTGGCCGTGCTTATTTCATAGCGCGGTAGCTGACCGACGCTGCCACCGGAAACGAGCTGCAATTGCGGCAAGTTCGAATACTTGTAGTGATAGATCGACGCATTGATGAGCAGGCGATAGTCGGCGAAGTAACTCTTCACGCCGGCTTCGTAGTTATGCACGGTTTGCGGGCCGAAGGCCGTGCCGGGTTCCTGCGAATTGAAGCCGCCGGCTTGGTAGCCCTTGGCCGCCGAGGCGTACAGCATTACGTCGGACGTGAGCTTGTAGTCGAGAACCAGGCGAGGGCTGGTGTCGTTCCAACTGCGACTCAGACCCAACGGCTGAGACAGGATGCCGGGTGTGGGGTAGTAGATGTTCTGCTGAAAAGTCTGGATCGGTACGCCGAGCGCATCGAGAAGTCCGAGCGACTGCAGCGAGGCGAGAGTGCCATCGAGTTGGGCGGCGATGCGTGGCGGGTTGTACCAATCCAGACTGCGCTGATCGTGGGTGAAGCGCACGCCGGTGGAAAGATTGAGGCGGTCGTTCAGATGCCAGATCGCATCGACATAGGCCGCATAGGCTTTGGATATGCCGTGGTTGATCATGTTTTCCTGCCATGGATCGCCCAGCAACGAGTACGAAAAGCCGGCCGCCTGGAGCCCTTGCGTCAGCGGGCCATAGAGGCCGCCGGGTGCGGCGCCGATGTTGTTGAGGAGGGTGTCGATGCTGTCGGTGAAGAGGTTGACTTGACTGGTCTGATGCGCATTGTCGTAGTAGTAACTTACGCCACCGACCCAATCGGCGAGATCGGTTTTCCCGGACAGCTTGAATTCCTGTGACCAACTCTTGTTGCGTTCGATGTTTGCCGTATCGACGTACAGATAGAGGCGGTCGGTGCCGTCGTAGCTTTCGCGATTGTAGGTATGGAAGCGCTGGAACGAGGTCAGCGAGGAGAGTGTGCCGAACGGCAGCGGGTGTTCGATGCGCAAGGCGAACGAATCGTAGGTGCGCGATTCTTTCGGATCGATCGTATCGCTGCGATACGGAATGATGCGTGGATCGAGATAGGTCGACGCATCCGGGCTTACCGTCGGCAGCGCCGGGAACGCGGGCAAGGGCGCGATGCCGATGGTGGGACGCGGCAATTGGTCGAGCCGTTCGTGCTCCCAGGAAACGTTGACGAGCGTGTCGCCCGGCGCATTCCAGCGCCATTGCATGCGCGTGCCCCAATCGTCATTGTTGCGGTAGGTCTTGCCATCGTAGGCATTGCGCAACCAGCCATCGCTGTAGTTGTCGACGAAGCTCATGCGAAAGGCGACGTTCTGCCCCAGCGGGACGTTGAGGACGCCGTCGAGATAACGCGTACCGTAATTGCCCATACGCGCGGAGACATTCGCCTCGTAGCCATCCGATGGCGCATTGGTGGTCACGGAAATCACGCCGGCGGCGCTGTTGCGGCCGAACAGCGTGCCTTGCGGGCCCATCAGCACTTCGACGTGATCGACGTCGTTGAACAGCGTGAGGGCAGCGCCGGACTTGAACTGATACACGCCGTTTTCGTAGATGCTGACCGGCGAGTCGGTGCCGATGCCGAAGTCCGATGCGCCAATGCCGCGGGTGGAAAAATTCGGCTGGGTCGGTTGCGAGGCGTCGATGGTGACGCCGGGCAAATAGCCGTTGAGCATCGACAAATCGGTGGCGGCGAGTTTTTCGATCTGTGCCGAGGTGACTACTTGCACTGGAATCGGCACCTCCTGCACCTGCTGCGAACGGCTCTGCGCGGTGACTGTGATATTGCCGAGTTGCACGTCGGCGCTGTTGCTCTTCGCTTGCTCCGCTCCCGGCGCGGGAGAAGCTTGATCGGCTTCCGTTTCCGCGGCGAATACCGCGACGTTTGCGAGGAGCGCAGTTGCTCCGGCGAACAGCGCCAAGCGGACTTGTCGAGTCAGGTTGTTGGTTCGATGGGTTGTCACGGCAGCCTCCCTAGTTGTGTTTGCGTTGTTGTTCAGGCGTCGCAATTGCCGGGCATCGAGGCGATCCATTCGCGAATCAATTCGACGCCCTCGTGGTGCGTGGTACTGCGGCCCAGCTCGGGCATCATCACGCCGGGTTCGTGCGAGGTGATGCGGTAGATGAGGATGGAATCGTCTGGTTTACCCGGCACGATATCGAGCAGACGATCACCTGTTCCGCGTCCCGCTGCGACCGGCGGCTTGCATACGCCGAGGCGGCGCAGGTCGTCGTTCGCGCTGCGCAGGTCGAGCGCGGTGGTGTTGGCCGGCCCGGTCGGGCTGTGGCACATGCTGCAATTGACGTCGAGATACGCACGGGCACGGTCGGCGATCGGCGCCTTGGCATCGTGCCAATCGGCGTCGCGCGGCGCCTGTGCGGCGGCCGGCGCACCGCTCAGATAACCGAGTTTGGCCCAGTGGTCGAGTTGGTTTTCGGTGCCGCTCGCGTAGGCGTAGTCACGATTGAGGTGGCGCGCCCGCGGTCCGATGGGTTCGATTCGCTTCGCTTGCACATGCGTGTCGTGGCAACTGGCGCACTGATTTTCGTTCGGCACGACATAGGTAAAAGCTTCCTTCGCCTGCTTGTCGTCGACCAATTCGAGCGGAATCGCATCGCCCGTACGCGCCAATTCCGCCTCGGTCTGCGCGGCGTTCCAGACGTAGGGGATCGCATCCCAGCCGTGTTCGCGGCGCACGAGCACGCGGGTTTCGATGAGCCGCAGACGGGCCAGGTCGAGCGCCTCGGCTGCGGTGCCGGCGGCGAAGTCGCGCGTGGTGTCGTAGGTGCGTGCGACGGCTTTGTCGTTGCGCGACGCGCCGGCGGGAAGCGGGTAGAAAAATGTCTTGGTCAGCACCGTGCCAACGGGGAAATCCATTGCGCCTTCGGCATCGTACTTGGCAGCGGTGCCTTTGGGCATCCATACCGTGCGGAATTTGTGCGCGTAGTCGCTGAACAACGGCATGGCGAGATCGTAGGGAACGACGCCGCTGTTGGTCACGAGTTTGCCATCGCGCGCTTCGATGAGGTGCCAGTCGCCGAGTTTTTCCGGCTTGCCCTCGGCGAAATAGTGCACGGGTTGCGGGGCCTGCGCGCAGCCCACGAGCAACGTCAGCGCAAGCGAGGCGGGCAGAAATCGAAGCAACGCGCGCGAGGTAGCCATTACGGCGCCTTGAGCTCGGCTGCGGCGAGCGGGGGCAGTTCGCAATGGAACTCGTCTTTCATCACTTTGGGATTGGCGAACTTGTTCGGGCCGTCGACATCGAGTACTTCGACATCGCCATTCTTCACGCAGATGCGCTGTTCGGCGGGATATTGGCCGTCGACGAGCGACTTGGTGTCGACGTAGCCGTCCCAGAGAACATCGGGAAAGTGACCACCGATACCGAACATCGATACTTTGAGCGCTTTCCAGTCGAGACCGTCCGGCGCATCGCCGCCGCCGGTGAAGCGGTTGTCGTGGATGTAGATCGACTTCGGATACGGATCGTAGCCTTCGGTCGGTTTTTTGTCGGCGAAATTGGTAATGAAGTAGCTGGCAACGATGATGTTCGCAGTGCGGTTGTCGGCGATGTCATTATCGAAGATTTCCACTTTCGGGTTCGATGTGACGATAATCCCGGACCCGGCCGGAACGCTCGCCACCGCGGTACCTTTTGCCGCGAAGTTGCCGAGATTGTTGGCGAAGACCTTGTTCTTGAACACACGCGCGTGCTCGCCGTGCTGCGTCAGGTCGGGCATGTTGAAGACGAGGATGCCGCCGGTATTGTCGGTCGCGGTGTTTTCGTAGACGTCGGCGCGGATAGAGTTTTCGATCTCGATGCCTGCGACGTTTTTCTCGGCGCGGTTGCGACGGACGACCACGTTTTGCGACTGGCCCACGTAGATGCCGGCATCGCGCGCACCGATCGAGGCAGAATCTTCGACCAGCACGTTTTTGCACTTGACCGGATAGATACCATAGGCACCGTTGTCCTTCGAGGGGCCTGCCGTCCATTCCACGCGCACATCACGCACGGTGACGTTGGTGCCATCGTTGATCTTGAGTCCATCGCCTTTCGAGTCTTCGATCGCCAGGTGCTCGATGACGAAATCGTTTCCGTAGACCAACATGCCCTCAGGGCCGGAGATCTGGTTCTTGAAGGAAAGCACGCTCTTGTCCGAGCCGGCACCGCGCACGGTCACGCCGTTCGCACGCAGGGTCAGGACGCGTTGCAACGCGTGTTTGCCCGGCGGAATGTCGATGACCGTGCCGGGTTTGGCATCGAGAAATTGTTGTTGAAGGGCTTTCTCGAATGCGGCATCGTCGCCGGATTTCTGAGGGGGCGGCTCTTTGCCACAGCCTGTGGCAAGTGCGCACAGGACAAGCATGATGAGTTTGCGCACAAGGACTCTCCCGCAGGGTCGGCAGCTCCGGAATGTGCGCGATACGAACGTTTGAAGGTAGGGGAGCAAGGGCCAATTTTGGGGGGCAAGTCGGCCATTCATGCCTGACCGATCAGGCCACGCAACGTTCAGTCCGTCGATACGCCGGTGGATCGCGCGTTGGTGGGCGACCTTCCCGTCCAGCGCTTGAAGGCGCGTCGGAATTCGCGCGCATCGGAATAGCCGACTTCGCTGCCGATGTCGGCGATGCTCAGTGCGCCGGCGCTGAGCAGTTCGAGCGCGCGCTCGGTTCGCAGTTGATCGTGCATTTCGCGATAAATGCGCCCAACCGCGCTGAGATGGCGACGCAGCGTACGCTCGGAAAGATTGAGGCTTGCCGCGATGTCGCCGAAGCTCGGTCGCTCGGCGAGACGGTGTCGCAGGATGCGCTCGACGGCAGCGACGATCTCGCTTTGGCGTTTGATTTGGGCAGCTTGGTCGCGGCAGAGCGCGAGCGCTTGCTGAGCGCTGACCGGGTGGTGCGTCGCCAAGCGTTCGTTGAGCCAGCGTGCGGCAACGATGAGTCGGTTGCGACTTGCGCCGAATCGAATCTCGCAATCGAATTGCTTGCGGTAATCGGCCGCATGCGCTGGCGCGGGATAGGTCAATTCGAGGCGCTCCGGCTTGAATGCCGGGCCAACCAGGCCACGTGCGAGTTGCAGCGTACTCGCAAACAATTCCTCGCACAGGAAGGTGAGGATTTCATCTTCGGCAAAGCG
This sequence comes from Pseudomonadota bacterium, assembly GCA_018240485.1. Lineage (GTDB taxonomy): Bacteria > Pseudomonadota > Gammaproteobacteria > Xanthomonadales > Rhodanobacteraceae > Rudaea. The sequence goes on along the minus strand of JAFEFR010000381.1, from coordinate 15,389 downwards.
CGGGCGGGCGATCAGTGCGACCTCGTGCGCACTCGGCTGTTCGAATTCCACGTCCATCAGCGCGCCGCTGATTTCGGCATGTTCAATACCGATCCGGATGGCCTCCCCGAATGTGCGCGCAGTCATCATCGCCAGCCCCATGATGCCGAACGTGCCGGTCGACTGGCGCGCGCCGACTTGCAAACCGAGGCCGGGGCGCGAGATCGCGCGTTGCGCACGTTTGATGATGATATTGGCCTGCCGATAGGACACCCTCACCGAAGCGTCGTCGATCTGCGCACGAGTGATGCCGAAACCTGCCAACCAAGGCTCGACGGCAACGCCTTCGGTATCGGCGAGCTGAGCAAGTACGGCGAGGATCGTCGTCGGGATGACGGCCGCAGTGTAGTGGGAATCCGTCGATGCAATTCGCGATGCTGCCTTGGGGGCAGCGAACGGGGCGTTTGGGTTGCGTGGCGCGGACATGCTTGCGATGGTAGCCGTTCGCGTCGCGCAAGTCGCGATCCTTGCCACGATGCCAGCAGGGTGGCAGCTTCGTACTGAAGTGGGCGGCGGATTGCCGTGGGTGATGCCGGCTTGTAATGTCGAGGTCGTCGCGGTAACGTTCGGTCGGCTTCGCTAGGGGGAGGCGGTCATGGTACGCATCGTGATGATGGACGATCACGCGCTGGTGCGTGCGGGTTTGCGCATGATCGTGGAGAGCCAGTCGGACATGGAAGTCGTCGGCGAAGCGGACGACGGTGAGGCGGGTCTACACCTGATTCGCAAACTCAAGCCGGACATCGCGCTGGTTGATTTGCATATGCCCAATGTCAACGGCATCGAAGTGACCGAACGCGTGCGCCGCGGGAAACTCGATACCCGAGTCGTGATCCTGACCGTGGCCGCAGATGCTCCGTTTCCCCGACGCCTGCTCGAAGCCGGGGCCAGCGGCTATCTCACCAAAGGTTGCCCCGCCGACGAGTTGCTCAAGGCGATCCGCCAGATTGCGGATGGGCGGCGTTATCTTGGAGCCGACGTCGCGCAACAGTTGGCCTTGGGCAAGGCATTCGGCAACGACACTTCGCCGTTCGATGAATTGTCCACACGTGAGTTGGAAGTCGCGATGATGCTGGCTCGGGGCCTGGCTGCGAAACAGATCGGTGATCGTCTCAAACTCAGTGAAAAGACTGTGGCTACCTACAAGTATCGGTTGTTCGAAAAACTGGAAATCGACAACGTGGTGGCGCTCGCACACCTTGCGGCCGCACATGGCTTGATGGACAAGTCGGCTGCCGGGGTACCCTGATTTGCCGCTGATCGACGCGGCATTGTCCACGGGAAATTCAACCGCCGTGGCGTCGACTGCGCCGGCGCCATCAATGCGAAGGTGAAAACAAAAACGCCCCGCAAGACGGGGCGTTTTGATGTGATGCAGTCACGTCGCCGCCGGCGGCTCAGATGGCGGCTTTACTTGGATTGGCGGAGGGGAGGCTTCTGCCGTCGGTTTTGGCGGAGCGTCACGCAATTCGGCCAGTGCACGTTCGATGTGCACATGCAGAGGCATCACCGGAGGCGGCGCGAGAATCTGCTCCAGACGCGGCTGCACAGATTGGGGTGTGCTTGGTGCCGGGGGCTGGGTTGGCTTGCTCGGAACGGCGGCGAACGGCAACTCGTTGTTGACGGGAGCGGGAGCGGGGGCGGGGGCAGCCGTAGCCGCCGGTTTGGGCTCGGCGATCGTTTCTTTTACCGGAGCTGCCTGCGTGGGTACGGCGATCGGCAGAACCTGTTGCGCCCGCTCGTGCGGCAAGTCGACGACCGTCGCTGGCGCTGCCGGCTTGGGTGGCTCGGTTGTCGCGGGCGTTACCGTCGCCGTGATGGTCGGCGGTGCGTCGGTGGCGGGCGCAGGCTCTCGGGATTTTTGTGCTTGCGCCAATGCTGGCGCTTCGACGGAAGCGGGTTTCGGCTGTGCAATGGCCTTGGGCGCGTCGTCCTCGTCATCGAAATCGAGGACGATGTCGCCGTTGCCGTTGTCGTGAGCATGGGCGGAGTTGGAGGCCGTGTTGTCGGCGCTGGTCTCGCCTTCGCCGCGGCGGCGGCGCCGGCCACCGCGACGTCCGCGTCGACGCGAACGCGTGGCTTCGCCACTCTCGTGCGTCGGTTGATTGGCATTCGTCTCGACCGGTACCGCGCTGGTTGCGGTGGCGCCCGCAACGGCGACATTCTGGGTTTCGGTCGCAACGGCTTCGATCGGTGCGATCGGGGTACGCAGCTCGCGGTCGATCGGCGTCGAATTTGCTGCGACCGGCGGGGACACGACATTGCGTGGAGGGGGCTGCGGTGTGGTGCGATCCTGCTTGCGGTTCTGCTGCCCATTTTGCGACTGCGCTTGCGGCCGCGCATCGTTGCGCGCTCGCCCGTCCTGACGTTGTTGGTCGCGACGGCCTGTGTCATTGCGCCCGCGCTGCTGCGCGTTGACTTGCTGGCCGCGTTGCGCATCGTTGCGTCCGCGTTGTTGTTGACGCGAATCGCCGCGCTGGTCGCGTTGACGTGAACCGTTGCCCGATTTGCGCTGCGCCGTTGACGTCGCCGGTGCCGGTGCGGGGGGGGCCTTGAACAAGCCGATGAAGCGTGCGAGGAGCCCTTTCTTTGCCGGTCTTGCGGGTATCGTCTTTTGCACAAGCTCGGTCGCGGCGGTCTCTGTTTCGGCGCGAACAGGCGCAGGGTTTGCCGGCACGATACCCGACACGGCCGGTTTTTCCGGTTCATCGCCGGGCTTGGCCACTTGTGGCGGCGGTGCGGACACGACGGGCGTCACGCGCTGGTAGCTTGGCTTGGCCTCGCCGTCGAGTTCGGTGCTCTTGATCCGCTCGATTTCGAAATGCGGTGTTTCGAGTTTGTCGTCGGCGACGACGATGATCGGCACATCGTGCCGTTGTTCGATCTCGACGAGATGTTTGCGCTTCTCGTTGAGCAGAAAGTTGGCGATGGCCGGCGGTACCTGCACGAGTACCTGGCCGGTCTTCTCCTTCATCGCCTGTTCCTCGACCAGGCGCAGCACCGACAGCGACAACGACTCGACGCTGCGGATGCGACCGTGGCCCTCGCAGCGCGGGCAGACGATCTGGGTCGACTCGCCGAGCGAGGGGCGCAGGCGCTGGCGCGACATTTCGAGCAGGCCGAAGCGCGAGATGCGCCCGACCTGCACGCGCGCGCGGTCGTAGCGCAGCGCGTCCTTGAGCTTCTCCTCGACGTCGCGCTGGTGGCGCGGGTTTTCCATGTCGATGAAGTCGATGACGATGAGGCCGCCGGCGTCGCGCAGGCGCAACTGGCGCGCGACTTCGACCGCGGCTTCGAGGTTGGTGTTGAATGCGGTGTCTTCGATGTCCGAGCCCTTGGTCGCCTTCGACGAGTTGACGTCGATCGCGGTCAGCGCTTCGGTTTGGTCGACCACGATCGAGCCGCCGGACGGCAGGCGCACGTTGCGCTCGAACGCGTTCTCGATCTGGGTCTCGATCTGGTAGCGCGAGAACAGCGGTACGGTTTCCTGATACAGCTTGAGTTTGCGCAGGTTGTTCGGCATCACCTGCTGCACGAACTCGCGCGCGTCGTTGTACAGCTCGGGGCTGTCGATCAGGATTTCGCCGATGTCGTTGCGCAGGTAGTCGCGCAGCGCGCGGATGATGAGCTTGGATTCCTGGTAGATCAGGAACGGGGCGGGGCGGCTGGCGCCGGCTTCGGAGATCGCCTTCCACACCTGCAAGAGATAGTCCAGATCCCACTGCAGCTCTTCCGCATCGCGGCCGACGCCGGCGGTGCGGATGATCAGGCCCATTTCGTCGGGCAAGGTGAGCTTGTCGAGTTCTTCCTTGAGGTTGGCGCGATCGTCGCCCTCGATGCGGCGCGACACGCCGCCGGCGCGTGGGTTGTTCGGCATCAGCACGAGGTAGCGCCCGGCGAGCGAGATGAACGTGGTCAGCGCGGCGCCCTTGTTGCCGCGTTCCTCCTTCTCGACCTGGACCAGGAGTTCCTGGCCTTCCTTGAGCAGCTCGCGAATGCCGGCGCGGTTGTGATCGACCCCGCTCTGGAAATACTCGCGCGAGATTTCCTTCATCGGCAGGAAGCCGTGGCGTTCGGCGCCGTATTCGACGAAGCAGGCTTCGAGCGAGGGTTCGACCCGGGTGATGCGGCCCTTGTAGATATTGGCCTTTTTCTGCTCTTTGGAGGGTATCTCGATGTCGAGATCGTAGAGCGACTGACCATCGACGATGGCCACGCGCAACTCTTCACGCTGAGTTGCGTTGATCAGCATACGCTTCATTTTTTATATCCTTCAACGCGCTCTACCGCGTACGCGTCGCGACGCCTGCGCGCCAACCGATGACCGATGGCAGCGACGGCGTCGCGTCGACCGTGGGCGTGGGTACGCGTCCACGGGAGCGCTTTTTGCCGGCGCGCTTTTGATCGCGCCTGGCGGTTGACATAGCCCTTGCTGTACTGCCGCAAACCCCCGAAGGTCTTGCCGACTTTCGGGCAATTCTCGACTCGAACGGTTACGATTCCTGCCTGCGCCGGGATGGGCTCCACTGGAGGCCCGCATCCGCGCACGAAGGGCGTAGCTGAACGAGTGCGTCATTGCGGTCGGCATAGCCGGCCCAGGACGCGCAATACACCCCGATTGTATCCAACGAACGGCAAAAAATCCAATTCGGACGCGAACTTCAATGAATCTTGCAAGACCCGATCGAGCAAAACCCCCGCAGGAAAACGAGGCGGAAGAAAGCCTTGGAACAGGTTCGGGCGTGCGTTTCGTTCAGGTTTCCGACGACCGCGACGGCCAGCGCATCGACAATTTCCTGATCGGCCAACTCAAGGGCGTGCCGAAAAGCCTGATCTACCGCATCCTGCGCACCGGCCAGGTGCGGATCAACGGCAAACGCGCCAAGCAGGGCGTGCGCCTGGCCGCGGGCGACCAGGTCCGCATCCCGCCCGTGCGCACGGCCGAGCCGGGCGGCGAGGCCATGCCGCCTGCGGCGCAGATCGAGCAGGTCGAGCGTGCGATTGTTTTCGAGGACCGCGACTTCCTTGTCATCGACAAACCGTCCGGCGTGGCCAGCCACGGCGGCAGTGGCGTGACCTTCGGCGCGATCGAACTGCTGCGCGCGGCGCGACCGGACGAGACGCTCGAACTTGCGCACCGGCTCGATCGCGATACCAGCGGCGTACTCGTCTTCGCGAAGAAACGGTCTGCACTGACCGGGCTGCAGGCGCTGATCCGCGACAACCAGACGACCAAGCAATACCTCGCCCTGCTCAAGGGGCATACGCACAAGGCCCGCTTCGACGTCAACGCGGCCTTGCGCAAATCGATCCTGCAGGGTGGCGAGCGCATGGTTCGCGTCGCCGACGACGGCAAGCCGTCGCTGACGCGTTTCCACATCGTCGACATTTACGCCGACGCGAGCCTCGCCGAAGTGACCCTGTTCACCGGCCGTACTCACCAGATCCGCGTCCATGCCCAGCATATCGAGCATCCGCTCGCCGGCGATGAAAAATACGGCGAGAAGGGGTTCAATCAGAACATGCGTGGATTCGGGCTCAAGCGCTTGTTCCTGCACGCGGCACGATTTGAATTCGATCTCGACGGCAAGAGCTACAGCTTCTCGGCGCCGCTGGCACCCGATCTCGCCGCCGTGCTCGATGCGTTGCCGCGCGGCGTGTCACGAAAGGGAAATTTGCGCAAATAGTCCGCAAAGGCAACGCAAAAACCGAAAAGGCCGTCGCAAGGACGGCCTTTCGAATCGGTCGATCGAATACCCAATCAGCGATGTTCGGCGTGGCCTTCGTGCGCGGGCGCGCGGGGAGTAGAGTGCGGCTCGGCGCGTTCGCTACCGGCATGCGGAGGCGGGGCGACGTGCGCTGCCATTGCCGGCGCCGGTGTATGCGCGACGGTATTGTGCGGCATGGCGTTGTGCGACACGTAATTGGCCTGCGGCATTGTCGACGTCCGTGACATGGTGGTGTGTGGCGCAGAGCCATTGGCGTTTGGCGTGGCGTGTGCGTGCGGTGCGTAGCTCGCCGAACGCATGGGCGCATGCTCAAACCCTGCTCTTGTCGTCGGACTTGCGCCGTGACTGGCGACGGTGTTCGGATGCGATGTGGCAGCGATGGCCGGATTGCCGTGGTTGACCGACGCGCGCATCGCCGTGTTGTGACTCGCCGAAACCTGATGCTGCGTTTGCGCGGCGATGGCCGGCGTGCGCGGCTCGTTCGCGTAGCGCATCTCCTCGGGCGTGGCGCGCGCACTGACGCCGCCGGGGCCGCCGTTGTAGCTCACCTGGGTCGTATTGTAATTGTTGACGGTAACGGTCTTGTTGTAGACGTTGGTGATGTTGACGTTGGTAATGTGGTTGACCTCGCGGTTGTAGTAGAACCCGCGCGGGCCCCAATAGCCGCCGACATAGCCGATACCGACATACCCGAAGCCGTAGTTGATGCCACCGTAATAGCCGACGTGCAGGCCCCAATAGCCGGGATGGAATGCGTACACGCCGCCACCCCAAGCCCAATAGCCCGGCGTCCACAATGCGCCCGTATACGGCGGCAATACCCACGTGCCGGGCACCCAGTAATAGCCGCCGATGGCGTCGTACGCCCAATAGCCCGGCGTCCATATATAGCCCGGCCCTGGAATCGCCGGCTGTACATACACGGGTAGCGCGGGGGGGGCGAAGTTGACCGAGACGAATATGCCGGCGTGGGCGGTGGGCGTTGTCGCCACGCTCAGCGCCGTTGCCGCCGCGACGGCGACGAGCGAGCGGGCGAGCCAGATGCGTGCGCGCGAAGTGCGATGGGTGAACCCTGCAACGTTCATGGAATTCTCCGGGTGAGATGGGTGGCGCATTCCGAACAACGCGTGGAGAGAAATCGCGCGGACACAGGGTGCAATGGCGTGGGGGAATTCGTTCAGTTTTCTCGCCGCCGAACGCTCACGCCAGCGGACCGCACCAGCCCGGCAGATAGTCTGCTTCCTCGCTCTTGGCCAGTTTCATGGCTTTTTCGAGGGCGCCGGCAAAATCGGTGTCGACGCGTTTCGGCTTGATCCGGCGACGCAGGAAATCGGCCCAGAGGAATTCGCTGAACGGTGTCGTGTCCTTGGCGAAGCCCCCGATGCGGCGCAGCTCGCCGGCCAAGCTGCGGAACGGATCGTCGACCAGACCGGCTATTTTTTTCGGGATATCGGCGTAGTCGCGACGGCGACCTTTGGCATCGTAGGGGTGCATCCAACCGCGATTGTCGAGATTGATCCAGAACGCTTCCTCGTCGAGCCGCCGCAAGTCGGCGACGACGGTCACGGCGATGTCCTTGACGCCCTCCTGATGTAGAGCGAGGGTCAAGTGATGATGATCGATGATGTAGTAGCGCTCGTCGTAACCCCAGATCACGGGAATCAAGTGCTTGCCGAGATATTCGGCCCGCTTGCGCACCGGGTGTTGCTTCCAGTTTTTGCGTTTCGCATGGACTTCACGCATGCCGACCGTGATTTGCGTGGGACGCAAGTCGGCAATCGCAACCGGGTGCAGGCGGGGTTCGCGGGACAGAGGCATGGCGGCTCCGAGGGCGGGGAATCGGATGGGCGGGCGCGTCGATCGTTCCCGACTCGTGCGCGCGCTAGTCTGACAGAGGGAGGGTTATGGATTTCTGTTGCGCCACGTTCATCGCCCGCCAGCGATTGACGATGTCGCAGAACAGCAGCGCGGTGCGTTCGGCATCGTAAACGGCGGAGTGGGCTTCGGCCTCGTTCCAATCGAAACCGGCCGCTTGCACGGCGCGGCTCAGTACCGTCTGACCGAATGCCAGGCCGCCGAGCGTGGCGGTATCGAAACAGCTGAACAGGTGGAACGGGCTGCGCTTGTAGCCTGTGCGACGGATGGCGGCATTGAGAAAACCCAGATCAAACGAGGCATTGTGGCCGACGAGCACGGCACGCGAGCACTCGAATTCGCGCAGGGCGCGGCGAATCGGTCGGAAAATCAGGTCGAGCGCCTCTCGCTCTTCCACTGCACCGCGAAAAGGGTGGGTGGGATCGATGCCGGTGATTTCCAGCGCACGAGGATCGATGTTCGCGCCGGGAAACGGTACCACATGCGTCGACACGACGGGGTCGGGGTGGACGACCCCTTCGGCATCCATGCGCACGACGACCGCGGCGATTTCGAGCAGGGCATCGCGCTCGTTGTCGAACCCGCCGGTTTCGACGTCGACGACGACGGGCAGAAATCCTCGAAAACGTTCGGCGTATCGCAAAGTGCTGGCGGCAGACATGACGCAAGCATACGGGCCGCTTGCGGCGATCTCAATGCGCACGTTCGGCCTATAATGTCATCGCGTCGACGCGGGTTGCGATGCTGGCTTGGGATCTTTCACGCCGCCGGCGCGAGCGAGTTGCATAACTACCAAGGGTCGTCATTGAAGCAAAAAAAATTCTCCGGGACGAAGCACGGCAAGGCGCCGGCGAAAAAATTGCCCGGCTGGCTGCCAGATGCCGCCAATGCCGCACCCAAGCGCTCTGCGGGTTCGAAGGCGGCCTCTTTTCTGCCGCCGGTACCGGCCGCGCGCGCGGGGCAGGCCAGCGCAGGCAAGCGACCCAATGCCGTGCCCACGCCGAGCGCGAAATCGGGTAAAACGACCTCGCGGAAAGAGGCGGACTCCACGCCGTCACGCAACCTTGCCGCAGTCGACCCGCATTCCGAACGCGAAGCGCAGCGCTACGAGCATCCGATTCCGAGCCGCGAGGCGATCGTCGAATTTCTGAGTGAACACGGCCAACTACTGAGCGCGGAAAACCTTGCGCGCGGGCTGGGCCTTGCGCATCCGCGCGATATCGATGCGCTGGGCAAACGTCTCGCGGCGATGCTGCGCGACGGCCAGTTGCTGCAAAACCGCCGCGGCGCTTACGGCATCGCCAGCAAACTCGATCTGATTCCCGGCGCGATCATCGCCAACGCCGAGGGCTTCGGCTTCCTGCGCCCCGACACGGGCGGCGACGACGTTTATCTTTCTCCGGCCGAAATGCGCAAAGTGCTGCACGGCGACCGTGCGTTGATCAGCATCGTCGGCGTCGATCGGCGCGGGCGCAAGCAGGGTGCGATTTGCGAAGTGCTGGAACGTCGTGCATCGCGCCTGGTTGGCCGCATCGTCGTCGAAAACGGCATCGTCGTCGTCGCGCCGGATGATCGGCGCATGCACCAGGATATTCTGATTCCGCCGGGCAAGGATCGCGGCGCGCGTTCGGGCCAGATCGTCGTCGCCGAGATCGTTCAGCCGCCGACCGCGCAGCGCGGGCCGATCGGCGAGGTGGTCAGCGTGCTGGGCGAGCGCCTGACGCCATCGATCATCGTCGAGATGGCGATCGCCGGCCACGGCTTGCCGCAGGAATTCCCCGATCAAACCTTGCGCGACGCGGCGCAGGTCGAGCCGGAAGTCACGCGTGAGGAAATCAAGGGCCGCGTGGATCTGCGCAAGCTGCCGCTGGTCACGATCGACGGCGAGGATGCGCGCGATTTCGACGATGCAGTGTTCGCCGAGAAGGCGCCGGGCGGTTTCCGCCTCGTCGTCGCGATCGCCGACGTGTCGCATTACGTGCGCCCGGGCAGTGCGCTAGACGATGAGGCCGTGAAGCGTTCGACTTCGGTGTATTTTCCCGGTTTCGTCGTGCCGATGCTGCCGGAGACGCTGTCGAACGGCATCTGTTCGCTCAATCCCAGGGTCGAACGCCTGTGCATGGTCTGCGACATGCACGTCGGCCATGCGGGCGAAGTGTCGAAAACGAAGTTCTATCCGGCGGTGATGCGCTCGCACGCGCGCCTGACCTACACGCGCGTGTGGCAGGCGCTGGGCGAGAACAATGCGGATGCCCGCGAGGAACTCGCCGACGTGCTGCCGCAACTCGAAACGCTGCATCAGCTCTACGGGATTCTCGCCGGGGCGCGCCAGCGTCGTGGCGCGATCGATTTCGAGAGCGTCGAGGTGAAGTTCCGCCTCGCCGCCTCGGGCGAAGTCGTGCAGCTCGGCGCCGAGCCGCGCAACGACGCGCACAAGTTGATCGAGGAGTGCATGATCGCGGCCAACGTCGAGGCGGCGAAGTTTCTCGACAACGCAAAGATTCCCGCGCTGTTTCGCGCGCACGCGCCGCCGCCGGAGTCGAAGTACGAGGACTTGCTGGAATTCCTGCGCGAATTCGGTTTGCGCATGCCGTCGCATGCCGAAGTCAAGCCGAAGGACTTCTCGAACCTGCTCAAGCAGATCAAGCCGCGTGCCGACGCAGGCTTGATCCAGTCGGTGTTGCTGCGCTCGCAGTCGCTCGCGGTGTACAGTCCGCAGGATTCGGGCCATTTCGGCCTCGCGCTCGAGCACTACGCGCATTTCACCTCGCCGATCCGGCGCTATCCCGATCTGCTTGTGCATCGTGCGATCCGCCACGCCTTGGTCAAAGGCAAGCCGTCGGACTACACCTACAGTGCGAACGACATGGCGCAACTCGCCACGCACTGCTCGCACAACGAGCGCCGCGCCGACGAGGCCGAGCGCGATGTCGACGAGCGTTACAAGTGTGCGTGGATGGAGAAGCACGTCGGCAGCGAGTTCGACGGCATCGTCTCGGGCGTGACCTCGTTCGGTCTGTTCGTCGAACTGACCGAATCGCAGGTGTCGGGCCTCGTCCACATCACCCAGTTGCCGAACGACTACTACCATTTCGATCCGGTGCGACATTTGCTTTCCGGCGAACGGCAGGGTTTGCAGTTTCGTCTTGGCGATGCCGTGCGTGTGCAAGTGCTGCGAGCGAGCATGGAAGATCGAAAAATTGATTTTCGACTGGTGCCAAACCGCAATGCGGCAGCGATTGACACGGTGGCCGCCGGCACGACGCGCAATACGGCTGCCGCAAAAGCCATCAGGAAATCGAAAGCGTCGAAAGGAACGGTACGAAAATGAGTGGCGAGCTGTTGTTCGGAATCAACACCGTCGAGTCGGCGCTGACGCACGACGCGAAAAACATCGTCGAGCTCTACATCGAAGCCGACAGCCACAATGCGCGCCTGAAAGAGTTGTCCGAACGCGCACGCGATCTGGGCGTGAAGCCGCATTCGCGCCCGCGCGAAGCGCTCGACAAAATGACCGGCGGCGCGCGCCATCAAGGCGCGGTTGCACGCTATCGCGCACCGCCGCCGCGCACGGAAAAAGAACTTTACGAACTCGTGGAACAGGCTCAAGCCGATACCTTGATTCTCGTGCTCGACGGCGTGACCGATCCGCACAATCTCGGCGCCTGCCTGCGCAGTGCGGAGGCGGCCGGCGTCACCGCCGTCGTCGTACCCAAAGACAAGGCGGCAGGGATTACCCCGACTGTGCGCAAGGCATCCAGCGGCGCCGCGGATCGCGTTGCATTTTTTGCCGTGACCAATCTCGCCCGCGCGCTGAAAACACTCAAGGAAAAAGGCGTGTGGCTGGTCGGGCTCGCTGGCGAGTCGGCGCAGAATTTCTACACGCTCGATCTCAAAGGTCCACTCGGCATCGTCATGGGCAGCGAAGGCGAGGGCATGCGTCGACTGACGGCGGAGTCGTGCGATTTCCTTGCGAAAATTCCCATGCGCGGCGGCGTGGAGAGTCTCAACGTATCGGTCGCCACGGGCGTGGCGCTGTTCGAGGCGCTTCGGCAACGCGGGCGGTAGCACACGTCTTGCCGTGTGCGTGCGATCTGCACGGCACCGGCTTCATCGATCAGATGATGAATGTACGCGGTGCCGCCGTCGTGCTGTCACCGCCTACGGTTTCAACCTCTCGACTCTCATCCTCGAAGCCACGATGGTGTTCATTAGCCCTCACGGGATGGTGTGCGGCTGGCACTTGCGGCAAATGCAGTGACGGTGCGAATTCGCGCGTAACGCAACGGCACTCGGTTTGGAATCACGGCTTTGGGTTCAGTTGGCCCGGCATTCGCGTATCAACGCTTGCACAACATCCTTGGCCTGCGACACATGGAGTCGGCGGTAGAGCGAACGCACGTAGCCTGCTACGGAAGCGGGTTGCAGCCCAAGGCGGGTGGAGATCTCCTCACGACTGCGACCCAGAACAAGCGCCAGTGCCACGTCGCGCTCGCGCGCTGAAAGGGCCAGAAAGCGCGGTGCGCGGAACAGCCGCGCAGTCAGTGGCAGGCGACGCTCAACGTGCAGGGCGACGTGCGCGGATGTGCCGGAAGCGTGGGTATCCAGTGCGTAGGCGCGCCAGCGGAAAAAACCATGCGCATTGCGTACCGTACCCGCGGGCGGTTGTGTGGCATGACCTGCCGCCGCGGAAAACGTCTGGCGCGTGAGCCGTTGGAAAAGGCGTTCCACCTGTCCGCATGCGGTATTCGACAGGCTGGCTGCGTTGACGGGCTCGTTTACGGCCAAGTGCAGCAGGCGCAACGCGCCGCTACTGTCATGCAGAAGTCGGCCCGCCGGATCGAGAACAAGCAGGCCCGTCTCGGCATCCTGCGCAGTGGAGGCGTTATCCGCTTGATCCTCAACAACGCACGCCAGCGCGTGATTGAGCCAGGGTTGGGCCATCTGCAGCAGATGCAGTTCGCGGGCACTGAAGTCGCGCTGCGAAAAAGGTCGCGTCAGTATGAGTACGCACCAAGACCCCGGGCCGTCGCCCAGCGGTTGCAGGCAGGTCCATCCGACGCGATATGTGCGCAGCAAGCGATCCCAGAACTCGGTGCGTTCCACTTCGGCGCGACGCAAGCGCTCACTCAACAACACCACGGGCCGACCACCGTGGATGATCTCGCGCCGACTCCAGCCGATAGCCTCGACCTCGCGCGGACTGTTGTAAAAGCGGGTGGCATACAAATGCATGTCCGCCAGCGTCAGGTAGGGCGGTGCATGCACATCGCTGAGTTGGTAGTTTTCGTCGATGAACTGGACCATCTCCAGATCGAAACCCACCAACTGCCGCAGCAGACCCAGTACCTCAGGCAGCGCGGCCTTGCCCGGCAGACCCAAGCAGGCCAGTTGCCGCAGTGCGGCGAGCAGGTTCATGGTGCGGGCCAACGGCGCGCCCTCCTGACATCAGAACGAATTCATGCCCTTTTTGCGCGCAAGGCCGCAAATCCCGCGATGCACATCACCACCGCCAGCAGCAGGCGAGCCCATTCGGACAACGCGGGGCTGGCGACCACACCCGCAGTATTGCCCGCATTCGCGGCAGCGATGGTGAACATGATCGTATCGTAGCTCGACCAGCCGTCTTTGTCGCCCGCGCGCACCTGGATGGTAAACGTGCCTGCTTGTGTCGGAGTGCCGGAGATCAGCCCGTTGTTGAACGACAGCCCCGGCGGCAACGTGCCGGTATAGGCCCAGTCGGAGACGATGTCGCCATCGGTCGGCGTGACGTAGGGCGCGAGGTTAAGGTTGAATGCCGTGCCCACTGTGCCATTCTGGTTGGGCACATCGCCCATCATCGGAGGTATGCCTGCGCCGGGCGCAGCGACAACTTGCGCGCAGGCCGAAAACTCGGAGGTGCCGTCTACGCTCTCATGCGCCAGCAGCGCAACGAAGGCGCCGGCATTCCAGCCCACGGGTAACGGTGTGGGTACGGTAATAGTGCCCGTAGCATGGCCGTTGCCATTACTACTGATCGGGGCATTGGCACCGTAGTAGCGACCCTCCCCATTGCCTTTGGCGTGGCAGGTCGGGTTGGCGTAGGCCGATACGTAGAAGGTGGTGTTGGGCTTGCTGTCCAAAGTGAAGTCAACTCGAATGGAGCCATTGGCGTTGACTTTGGCCGCGGTGATAACGGGAAAATTCTGCAAGCCATTGGGGCCCGTATCGGCATCGAGTGGGTCGTTCGGTGTTACTTTGGAACCCACTTCGCCCACCGGGCGCAGATCAATGCCCAGCGCGCTGTTGCCGTAAATGGCGTTGTTGTCCAATCGATTGCCAATCGGGTCGCCATTGGTCGCATCACCCAGCGCCATGATGCCGACGATGCTGCCGGTGATGCCGTTATCGTGGATGCTGTTGCCGTTGGTTGCCACTATTTGGCCGTTGCCAAGAAAGATACCGCGGCCCGCATTGCCCTGTGGCACCCCGCCGACGCCCTCGCCGATGGTGTTGCCGACGAGGGTTGCGGATAACACCCCGTACAGGTAAACGCCATCCCCGCTGTGGTTGGCGATCACATTGTCCTGGACATTGGGCAAGGTCAGCTCAGTGAGGCTGACACCCGTGCCGGCGGTCACAGCTCCGCCTTGCGTGCCGTTTTTGTCGACACCGATCAGGTTGCCCCGCACAGTCAAATTGCCCGCGTTGTTCGCGCCTACCGCCGACTCGCCACGGCCCAGCATAAGGTTGCGTTGCGCTGGGCTTGCGCCGCCGATGAGCGTATGAAAAGCGGAGGTATACACGCCGCGGAAATTGGCACCACGGGTTGTTCCATCGGCGTGCCAACCAAGGAAGTTGCCACCCACCGCTACCGACGGAGCCGCAGTGCCTATGGCGACGCCATTGCCCTGAAAGTTGACGATGGACAAGCCGCTCACCGCACTACTGATGCTGCCGGAGTTGAATGTCAGCGCATCGACATTGCCTGCGTTTGCGCCATCGATCTCGATGATGATCTTCGTGTTCACGCCTGTGGCGTTGGGGTAGGCGCCTGCCGCGATGGTGTTTGCCGACGCGCCTGGTTGGGTATAGCCGTTGATGTACACGGTGCGTGTGAACGGAGCATAGCCGCTGGTCGGTTGAATGACCTTGACTCCGCTGCCAGAGATGTTGAAGGCGATGGTGTCGTTGCTGCCCCACGCGGTGCCGCTGGCCGGGCAGTCCGCATTACCCGTGCCTGCGTTGACGGCCAGAATGGCCTCACGCAAGGTACACGCGCCATCGACCGTCGTATTGTCGGCGGTGGATGTGACGGTGACAGTGGCGGCTCCGGCATGCAGGCTGACCCAGCATGTCGCCAGCGCCAATGCGCTACGCAGACGGCAAAGAGATCGAATTGACATGCAGTCAGGCTCCCAAAAATGCTTGGCGCAAAAGTGAAAGCAGTATTTTTTCGGAAGCGGCTGAAAAAAACTCCGTCAGGCAGGAGGGAATTTTTCAACCATGAACACTCTGCCGGGATTGCCGATCTCCCGCTGACGATTGGCCCCACGCGAGGCACGTGTCTGATGTTTCGACAACAGAAATAGCACCCGCCGAAGAAGTCGGCCCCAATGCTGCGAATGGCCTGCGTCGCTGCGAACGCCTCCTCGCATCTCGTGGATGCCGTGTGCGGCGGCGGAAAACAAAAAACCCGCTTGGGAGCGGGCTTTTCGGGGGTTTTGCCGGACTGTGCTGGACGCGTCCGGATTGGTTATTGGTGCC
>JAFEFR010000380.1 GCA_018240485.1 Pseudomonadota bacterium | reverse complement strand
GGTCGGGGTCGTCCATGCCGCCGCCCGCATGGCGCGCATCGAGATAGCGGCGATACAGAGTGAAGTATTCGTGGCTGTAGCGTGCCGGCGCGACGATCAGGGACAGATCGGCGTTGCGCTTCAGGTTGCGTCGCTGGCTGCGATCGGGCCGAAAATCGGCGACGGGAACGCGCGTCGGCATGCAGGCGCGGCACTGCGGGCATTGCGGGAGATAGACGTGGCCGCCGGCACGGCGATAGCCGCGCGTCAACGCGTGCGCATAGATGCGTGCGAGATGCGGCGCGGATGGATCGATGACGAGATTCTGCGCGGTGCGCTCGGCGAAATAGCCGCAAGGGTGCGGCAGGGTCTGAAACAAGCGGATGGTTTCGGACTTCATGCGCGCAGTCTACATCTGGCGCGGCCTTGCGCCGCGCAAATTGCGCAACGCGTCGATGTTGGCGAACAAAAAAGTGCTTTGCCGTCCTGGGCCGAGAAACCGCTTCCGGGTTCACGCTGAAAACGACGGCTAAAAAAGCTTGATGACGCCGAGCCAGTTCAGAATCAGGAACATCGCGACGACGACCAGCAGCGCGGTACGCACGCTCCAGGCGAAGCGCAGACGTCGCTGTTGCGGCGAGCGCTCCTTGCTGCGCGCGCGTTCGAGGTCTTCGGCGTAGCGCACCGGCGGTTCGATGCCGATTTCGCGCAGCATCGCGCGCGCGCGGGCCTTGTCGCGCGAATGCACGACCCATACCTGTGCCCAGGCTTCGCGGTTGGACTTGCCGCCGTAGCTCGGCCCCTTGTAATCGTGACCGGCATAGTTGCTGCGATTCTCCACCGAAGTCTCGATGCCGGCCTCACGCAACAACGCAACGACGCGGTCGATGTTTTCGTTGCGCGCGGATGTATAGATTTGCCTCATGCGAAAACGATGCCGTTCGGAAGTCGACGATGGAAGTGGCGTGATTCTGCAATCAGGTTTGATGGGTGTCCAGTCGCATCATGCCTTCCTGTATGGTCGAAGCGACGAGGCGCCCATCGAGAGAAAATATCTGCCCGCGCGCGAGCCCGCGGGCGCCTTGCGCGGTGGGGCTGTCGAGCGAATACAGCAGCCATTCGTCGGCTCGAAACGGGCGATGGAACCACATCGCATGATCGAGACTGGCGAGAATGACCTTGCCGCCGGCCCACGAGATACCGTGCGGCAACAGGGCCGTGCCGATCAGGTTGAAGTCCGAAGCGTAGGCGACCATCGCGCGGTGCAGGGTAGGCGAATCGCCGACGCGATCGATCAGGCGAAACCAGATGTGTTGACGAGGCGGCATCTTGCCCGGATTGAGGTCGTCGCGCGGCTCGACATAACGCAATTCGAACGGCCCCTTGCTGCCGAACCAGCGTTGCAGCTTTGGTGGAAGTTTTTCGAACTCGTTTGGTGGCAACGCATTGCGCGGCGGCAGCATATCGGGCCGTGGTACGTCGGGCATGACGTCCTGATGTTCGAAGCCGGGTTCGTCGATCTGGAACGACACGGTGCAGTTGAAAATCTGCTCGCCGTGCTGAATCGCGATGACGCGGCGCGTGGAAAAACTATTGCCGTCGCGCGTGCGCTCGACGTTGTAGACGATCGGCGCGCCGATGTCGCCGGCACGCAGAAAATACGCATGCAGGGAGTGCGCGCCGCGTTGCGCGTCGACGGTTTGCTGCGCGGCCGACAAGGCCTGACCGAGCACTTGGCCGCCGAACACGAAGCGCGTGCCGATATCGCGGCTTTGGCCGCGAAACAGATTGTCTTCGAGTCGCTCCAGACCGAGCAATTCAACCAATTCGGCGACGACGGGGTTGGGCATGCGGACTCCAGGCGAAAACGAATCCGCATTGTAGCGTAGCGGTGCGTCGTCACGCGCCGCATCGGGTCAGGGATGCAGGCGGGCGAGCCCCGAGGTCGGCACGATATCGCTCCACGGAAACAGCGGGCCCGGATCCTGACGCCGGCGCAACTGGATTTTCGGATCGTCCTTGGCCGGCTCCAGTCGTGTGTCGAGATCTTCGTGGCCGGCGATATAGCGCAAGCTCGGAATGTCGTGACGCAGCTGCGCCAGCAGCGCGAGCAGGGCGCGAATTTGTTCCTTCGTGTACGCCACTGTGAACGCCTGATGGCGGCTGTCGCCCCAATGCGGATAACGGCCAAGGTTGAACATCTCGATGCCGATCGAGCGCGTGTTCCAGTCCTTGGTGTGGTTCGCCACACGATCGTCGGCGACGAAGCGGTACACCTCGCCGGCTTCGGTAATGTAGTAATGACCGCTGTTGCCGGTGCCCTTTTCGGGATAGTGCACGCGTTCGCCGAATTCGCGCGTCATCGCCATGTCCGGCAGTTCGGTGCAGTGAATCACGACGAGATCGATCGCCGACAGCAGTCGGCGGTTGAGCCTGGTTTCGTAAGGCAGCGGCCAGTCGTGGATGGCAAGCTCGGGCGGCGGAGTAGCGAAAGGCATGCGCGCAGTCTCGCATGCGTGGCGATCGCCCGCCAGCGACGTGCGATAATCGCGTCATGAAGCCCTTTCTCATTTTGTCGCATGGCCTCGAAAGCGGGCCGGATGCGACCAAGGTGGCCGCGCTCGCGAAGGTCGCGGCAGCGCGCAACGTGAGCAACGTGCGACCGGATTATCGCGATCTCGACGTCGGTCGCGATGTGCGCGGCATCGATGCGCGTATCGCGCGCCTGAAATCGCATGCGCCGGTCGATGGCCCCGTGGTGCTCGCCGGATCGAGCATGGGCGCATTCATCTCCGCGCTGGCCTCGACCGAACTGCATTGCGTCGGCTTGTTTTTGATCGCACTGCCCGTCGTCATCCCGGGTTATGCGCGCCCGTTGACCGCCGCCAACGTGCCGACCACCCTTGTGCATGCCTGGGACGACGAGCTGTGTCCGGTCGACGCAACGATCGATTTCGCGCGCGCGCGCGGCGATGCGATCACCGTGTTGCGCGACGACCATCGCCTGAGCCGGCATGTCGATGTCATCGCCGAGCAATTCCGTTTGTTTCTGGAGCCTTTCGCATGACGTCGTGCGCCGCAGACGGGCGCGCATTTTTCGCGACCTGCCCGAAGGGGCTGGAATACCTGCTGGTCGACGAACTGAAAGCGCTCGGCGCCATCGATGTGCGCGAGGCGCTTTCGGGCGTGCATTTTTCGGGCGGGCTCGATGCCGGCTATCGCGCTTGCCTGTGGTCGCGCCTGGCGAGCCGGATAATGATGCCGATCGCGGAATTTGCCGCGCCCGATGGCGAGGCCTTGTATCGTGGCGCGTTCGACATCGATTGGTCAGCCCATCTCGATGCGCAGGCAACGTTCGCCGTCGATGCGGTCGGCAGCACGCCGGGCATCACGCACACCCAGTTTGCCGCACTGCGCGTCAAGGATGCGATCGTCGATCAATTCCGCGAGCGCGACGGCGAGCGTCCGAGTGTGGATACCGACGCGCCGGCGGTGCGCGTCAATCTCGTGCTGCGCCGCGGGCGCGCGATCGTGAGCCTCGATCTGGCCGGTGCGCCGTTGCACCAGCGCGGCTACCGGCTCGGCAAGGGAATGGCGCCATTGAAGGAAAACCTCGCCGCCGGCATGTTGTTGCGCGCCGGTTGGCCGGCGGTGTACGCGGCCGGAGGTGGTCTGGTCGATCCGATGTGCGGCTCGGGTACGTTGCTGATCGAAGCCGCGTTGATGGCGGCAGACATCGCGCCCGGGCTGCGGCGCGATTATTTCGGCTTCCTCGGTTGGCGCGGTCACGATGCGACATTGTGGAAAAAGTTGCACGACGAAGCGCAGACGCGTGCGCGCGTCGGCGCGCAAGCACTGCGGTCGGTTTTCTTCGGCTTCGATCGCGATGCGAACGTGCTGCGCGAGGCGGTGCACAACGCGCAGTACGCGCAGATGTCGGGATTCGTGCATCTGGGCAAGCAATCGCTCGACTCCCTGCGCTGCCCGCAGGAATTGACGGCGCCTGGGCTTGTCATCTGCAACCCGCCCTATGGCGAACGCATGGGGGGCGATGCGGGATTGGTCGATCTGTATCGCTTGCTTGGCGTGAAGTTGAAATCCCAATTTCCAGGCTGGCGCGCCAGCGTGATCACCTCGGACGAAGCACTCGCGCAATCGATCGGATTGCGTGCCGACAAGAAGTACAAGCTGTACAACGGCGCGCTCGAATGCGTATTCCTGAATTTCGAGATCGCCGCAAGCGATGCACCGAAGCCGGAGCCAAAACCGTTGTCCGCTGGCGCGGCGATGGTGAAAAACCGCATCGAGAAAAACCATCGTCATCTGCGCAAGATCGCGGCACGCGAAGGCGTGGAGTGCTGGCGTGTCTACGATGCCGATCTGCCCGAATACGCCGCGGCGATCGACCTCTACCGCGAACATCCGCGCGATGGCGGCGCGCCGCTGGACTGGCTGCACGTGCAGGAATACGCCGCGCCGGCCAGCGTCGACGAAAATCTCGCGCGCACGCGCCTGCGTGAGCTCGTGCGTGCGGCGGGCGAAGCCTTGAACGTGCCGCGCGAACGCGTTGCGCTCAAGCAGCGCCGCCGTGGCAAGGGCGGCGAGAAATACGGCAATCTCGATCATCGCGGCGAATTCATCGAAGTAGGTGAGGGCGGCCTGCGCTTTCTCGTCAATTTGTGGGACTACCTCGATACCGGCCTGTTTCTTGATCATCGCCCGTTGCGTGCGCGCGTGCGCGAACGGGCGCGCGGCAAACGTTTTCTCAATTTGTTCTGTTACACCGGCAGCGTCAGCGTGTACGCGGCGGCCGGTGGCGCGATGGAAACGACGAGTGTGGATTTGTCGCAAACCTATCTGGAATGGGCGACGCGCAATCTGGCCGTCAACGGCTTTGGCAACACGCGGCACAAGCTGGTGCGGGCCGATGCCGCGGCCTATCTCGCGCAGCACTCGGCGATGTACGACGTGATCTTCGTCGATCCGCCCACGTTCTCGAACTCCAAGAGTGCGGCCGATTTCGACGTGCAGCGCGATCACGCACGCCTGTTGCAGTTATGCGGCGAACGCTTGCTGCCGGGAGGCACGATTTTGTTCTCGAACAATTTCCGCCGCTTCAAGCTCGACGAAGCGGCGCTTGCGGCGTTCGACATTCGCGACATCGGCGCGGCCACGATTCCGTTCGATTTCGCGCGCAACCCGCGCATTCACGGCGCATGGGAATTGACGAAAAAACCCCTTCGTTCAGGTTGACTCCGGCGCGCAGGGGGCAAGGCTGAACGGCTCAGGAAAGCGCGCGATTTTTTCAGAATCGATTCAGCCGGCAAATCGCAGCATGGGCCTGCGATCGATCGGATCGCTTCGGCAACGGTTGGAGTCCATATGAACAGCAGCAAGCGTGGTTTTCGTGCGATGGCTTTCGGCCTCGTCGCCGCAGCCGGGCTCGCGAGCGCGTCGATCGCCTCGGCGCACGACCATTTCAGCCTCGGCATCAACCTGCCGGGTTTGAGCGTCGGTATCGGCGGCCATCACACTTATGTCGGCGTGGGCGGCGGTTACTACGGCGGTTATGGCGGCGGCTACTACGCGCCGAGCTATTACGCCCCAACGTATTACGCACCAACGTACTATGCCCCGCCGCCGGTGTATTACCCGAGCTATCCGGCGTACTACAGCGCGCCGGTGGTGTATCGCTCAGGCTACTACTACCGCGGTCGTGGTTACGAGCGCGGCTATGAGCGCGGCTACCGCAACGGCTACTACGACCGCGGCGGCTATTACAACCACAACGGTTACTACGGGCGCTGAGCGCACATTCGGCGAAAAAACGCATCGGTTCGCCGCGGGATCGAGCCCCCGCTGTTTCGGCAGCGGGGGTTTTTGTTTGTCTGCGGGGCAGAAATTCGACCGTGTTGCGAAACGCGGCCTCGGCGTGTGCGTGTCGAGCGGGCTGGCCGACACCCCGCAGCCCCATTATGATGCCGCTTGGTCTTGCCATCGGATTTCCAGTGACGTCACCCACTCCTTCATCCTCTGCCACCGGTTCGCAGGCGTGGCTGTTTTTCCGCCAGTGGTTGAAGAATCCGCTTGCCATCGCCGCCCTGGCCCCCTCCGGCGCACAACTGGCCGGGCGGATGACGGCCGAGCTTCCGCATGGTACGAAACGGGTGATCGAACTGGGCGCCGGGACCGGCGTGTTTACGCGCGCCATGCTCGACAGCGGCATTGCCGCCGAGCAGCTTCTCGTGGTCGAATTGAACGAAGAACTCCACGGCCATTTGCGCGCCCAATTTCCGACTGCGCATGTCGTCTGCGGCAACGCCTGCGATTTGTCGAGCATCGTGCGCGACGAAAACTTCGCCGGAGCGGGCGAGGTCGATGCCGTCGTCAGCGGCCTGGGCCTGCTCAGCATGTCGCGTGATTTACAGCGCTCGATCATGCGCTCGGCCTTCGAGGTGCTCGGGCCGGGAGGCAGTTTCATCCAGTTCACCTACTCGCCCATGCCGCCGCTGTCGCGCGATTTGCTCGACGAGTTGGGCTTGTCGGTGCGTCGCGGCGGTTTCGCCTGGCGCAATTTGCCGCCGGCAACGGTGTTCGTGTTTTCACGCCGATAGTTTTTCGATCCTCCCCGATCGCACGGGGTGTGGCGAGGCGATGCGTGGCGGCCCTTTCCAAAGTGGCCAAACCTCGCCTCGTCGGCGGATAATCGGCGGCCTCTCCCTCCGAGATTCCGCCATGAATGCTCCTACCCGCATCGATACCGCCCGCGTCATCCACCCGCCGCGCGGCACGCAGCTTTCGTGCAAGAACTGGCTGATCGAAGCGGCGTACCGCATGATCCAGCACAACCTCGATCCCGAGGTGGCGGAAAACCCGGTGGAACTCGTCGTCTACGGCGGCATCGGTCGCGCCGCGCGCAACTGGGAATGCTTCGACGCCATCCTCAAATCCCTGCGCGAATTGAATCCGGACGAAACCTTGCTGGTGCAATCGGGCAAACCGGCCGGCGTGTTCAAGACGCATGCGGACGCGCCACGTGTGCTGATCGCCAATTCCAACCTCGTGCCGCATTGGGCGACGTGGGAGCACTTCCACGAACTGGATAAAAAGGGGCTGATGATGTACGGCCAGATGACGGCCGGCTCGTGGATTTACATCGGCTCGCAAGGCATCGTGCAGGGCACGTATGAAACCTTCGTCGAGATGGGGCGGCAGAGTTACGGCGGCAGCCGCAAAGGCAAATGGATTCTCACCGCCGGCCTCGGCGGCATGGGCGGCGCGCAGCCGCTGGCCGCCTCGCTCGCCGGTGCGTGTTCGCTCAACATCGAATGCCGCCAGAGCAGCATCGACTTCCGCT
>JAFEFR010000037.1 GCA_018240485.1 Pseudomonadota bacterium | reverse complement strand
GTTGTCGATGCGCAGGCCGGTTGCAGCCGCATCAAACGCCGCGCGCACGAGTGCGCCCGGTTGTTGGGTCAGCGGTTTCACCGTGCCGTCCTTGAGCAGCGCATTGAGCACGAGCTTGTCTGCGCCAGCCTGCGCGCCGTAGGCGTCGAGCGCGAGGATGGTCTGCGCCGACGACAGCGTGTTGTACCCGCCGCGCTGCACCGGCCGCAGCAGGTTGGCGACGGCCGCGGGCGGCAGCGCCTTCGCGCGCTCGGGAAAGTGTTTTGCGAGCAGGTAGAGGATGCCGGCGTCGCGCACGAGCGGGCCGTAGTACGAGTACGCCTGGAAGCGGTAGGCATTTTCGATCGTCGAGCGCGTGAGCTGGGCCTGCGGGCCGGCGATCAGCGCGTCGGCCTCCTTGTCCTGCTTGAGCAGCTTGAGCGAGGCGGCGAGGTAGCCCGCGGCGAGGTCGTCGCGCCAGACCTTGGTGTGGCGGTCGTCGAGACGCTTCTGCACGGCGGCAAGATAGTTCGTCGTCACCGTACCCTGGCGCGTGAGCAGGTACACGGCGAAGGCGCGCTCGCGCAGGCCATCGAGCGAGCCGTCGCTCTCGTCCGCGGCGAGTTGCATGAGATATCGATTGCCCGCTTCGAGCATGTCGCCGGGCAGGCGCTGGCCGCGTTCCTTCGCTTCGATCAGGAACTGCATCGCGTAGACCGAGGCGAAGCGATGCGATTGCGGCGTCGAGGTCCACAGCCCGAATCCGCCTTCGTTGTTCTGGCGCGAGTGCATCACCGCGAACAGGCCCTGCAATGGATCGCTGGTCGGTTTCACCGGCTTGCCATTGGCGTCGACGGCAAGGCTGCCGTACTCGGGATGCGCGGCGAACACCAGCGACGGCACGCCCTGGCTGATGAGCTGTTCGGTACAGCGATGCGGGAAGTCGGCAAGGTACGCGGACAATCCCTGCGCAAGCACGAGCGGCGTATACGACGCCGACACGTTGCGCTTGGCGAACGCGTCATACACCGCGCGCAGATCCTTGACCTCGGCCGAGCCCTTGTCGAGATCGCCGACGGCCAGATCGCTGCGATACGCCGAGGCCGGCCGCACCGACACCTCGGCGACGATCTTCGCGAACTTGTCGTTGTAGCTCGCGCGGAAGTCGAGCCTGGCCGGGCCGAGCACGTCCTTCGCGCGCAGCCTGTAGACGACGACGCCTTCCTTCATCTCGCCGAGCATCACGGTCTGCTCGGCCGCGCCGATCACTTCGAGCCCCGCGGTGGGCGCGAACGCGAGCTTGATCGGCACGTCCTTGCCACCGAGGCCGGTCAGGTTGTTGGCAACGCCGACGCTGACCTCGAACTCGTCGCCCGGCGCGACCATGTTCGGCACGTTCGGCGACAGCACGAAGTCGCCGCGCACCGTGGTCGTGTTCTGCGCAATGCCGATCTTGTCCGCGCGCACGGCCACGGCCATCACGCGCAGCTTGCCGTTGAAGTCATCGGGCACAGTCCAGGTGAATTCGCGGCTGTCCTTGATGTCGACGATGCCACTCCACCACGCGACCGGCTCCTTGCGCTTCTTCTTGAACGGGTTGAGATGACGCGCGAGCAGTTCGTCGGCATCGCCGCCCGGCGCGGCCATCGCGACGAGCTTCCCGAACTCGGGCAGGATCAGATCGAGGATCTGGCTCGTCTTCACGTCGAGCATGCGCTTGCGGAAGAAGAAGTCGAGCGGGTCGCCGAGCTTGTAGCGCGCGACCTGAAGGATGCCTTCGTCGACCGCGAACACGGCGATGCGCGAAGACTGTGCGACGTCGACTTTCATGCGCAGCACGTCGCCGGGCTTGACCAGATTCGGCACGTCGATTTTCGTGATGTCGCGGCGCGCGTCGCGGTTTACCGAAAACGGCACCACGCCATAGCTGAGCGGCGACATGAAGATTTCGTCCGACGAGGGATCGCGCACGAACTGCACGTTGACGTAGCCGTTGCCCTCGAAGTCTTTCGGCACGGTGATCTTCTGCACCGAGCCCGAGGTCGCGGCCTTGAACCATTGATGCGCATAGACCTTGTCGCGCTCGATCGTGATCAAGCCGTTGCCCGCGTACGGCGCGCGAATGGCAATCTCGACGTCCTCGCCGGGCGCGTAGTCGTGCTTGTTCAGAGCGAGCTGCAGCTCGGCGTTGCGTTCGAGCGAGCGCGTCAGGTTGGCCTCGCCGGCGACGCTGTAGTCGACGCGATTCAATTCTTCGCCCTTGGCATTGCGCACGACGAGGGCGAAGCTGCCGGGCTTGTCGGTCGGCAGTGCGAAATCATTGCCGTTCGCGCCTATCGACAGTGGCACCTCGGACACGGCAACGTCCTTGGCCTTGGATTCGTACTTGTATACGCCCGAGTCCTGCTTGGTCAGGATCGACACGTAGCGGCGTTCGATGATCGCCGCCTTCAAATCGCCGACGGCGATTTTCCTTGCCGAAGGATCGATCGCGATCAGGTTGACGCTGCGCTTGGCGTCGCGCTGGACAAAGCCGAGATCGCCGTCGGTCTTCGCACCAACGAGGAAGTCGAGCGAGGACACGAGCTGCGCTGCCTGCGCGGCGACGTTGCGCCCGCCCTCGGCCTCGTAGCCCTTGGCGAAGAAGCGCAGCATGTACGTGGCGTTCGCGTACTTGGTCAGATCCAGCGCAAATTCGGCCTCGCCCGTCGCACTGGTCGTGCGCTCGCCGAGTGGATCGGAATAGCCTTCCTTCGCACGCTGCGGATCGAAAAACCGGTAATCGGGGTAGGCGCGGAAATTCGGAATAGCCGGAGTCAAGGTCAGTGTCGCTTCGACGCGGCGATTCTGCGCCGGTGTGCCGAACAGGTTCTGCAGCGAGAACAGCGCCTTCAAACCGTCTGGCTTGACCCATCCGTCGCTCGATGCCGCCGACAAGCGCGCCTCGGCCTTCATGCGGTCGGGCAGAAATTCCTTGATCGCCATGCCGACCGAACCGATCTGCGCATCGGCCTTGCCATCCTTGGAAATGTAGATATTGACGTTCCAGGTGCCGGTCGGCGAGCTTTCCTGCGTCGCATAGTCGACGCCAAGGAAACCCGCGGTGTCGACGCGCAGCCGGCGCGTATCGACGACGGTGCCACGTGCATCGGTGATTTCGGCGATCAAGGGAATGCCATCGAGGGGCTTGGTCCAGTCGGCCGCACGCACGATCACGCCGACATGGAAGGTGTCGCCCGGCCGATAGATACCGCGATCGGAAAACAGATACGCTGCGAGACGACCCGCATTCTTCGCGTTGCGCTCGCCGCCGACATCGAAGCGCGAGACGTCGAGCGCGCGATCGTGCTCGCCGATCGGCAGGAACGAGAGATCGTCGCCGCGGTGGACGACGAACAGCGTCGGCGTCTTCTCGCGCTTCATCGCGTCGAGCGGTTCGATGTGGACGTGGCCGGACGCGTCGGTCGCGTGCGAGACCAGCGTTTGTCCGTTCTTCCCGGCCACGTCGACCGTCGCCCCCGCCACCGGCGCACCGTTCGCGATCGACTGCACGTAGACGTCGTAGCTGCCGTCGAGCGATTTCTTCGCGATCATGCCTAGATCGGTGACGACGATGAGGCGCGCATCGCCGGCGGCCTCGCCTTGGCCGCCGCCGTCACCGTTCTGATCGCCGCCCTCGCCTTCGGATGCGGCCGTTTCCTCGTTGCCGGATTCGGGCTCGTTCGCATTCGGATCGACCTCAGCCTTCGGCGGCTCGGGCTGCAATTCACCGAGCTTGAGCAGGAACACGCCGTGTTTCGCATTCGCGCCGCTGCCAAAATACTTGCCGAGATCGACGCCCTCGAAACGCGCCTTGGTCGGGTCGGCGCCCTCCTCGAACGGAACTTTGCTGACGAAGCGCTCGCTGATTTGATCGGCGCTCAACGAATATAGCTCGGGCTTGTTGTAGGTACCGCGATTGAATGCGACCAGATGCTGCAATTGATCCGGCAGCACGCGCGCAATTTCCACTTGCATGCCAGACACATTGCGAGCGACCACGCCAACCCGCTTGTCGCCCGACAACGACAGCAGCGCGCCATCGGCTGCGAAGCGCAACATCTTCGGATAGTCGGGCACGGTAATGATTTGCGTCGCATCCTTGCCAAGCACATAGCCGCCGAACGACTTCAAGCCCTTGTTCACTTTTGCAAACAGATAGCGCCCCGGATCGGCGTGAAATTTGTAGCTCAGCAGTTCGGCGAAATCGTGCTCTGACGGCAGCGCGTCGAGTTTCAGCTTCTCCGCAGCACGCAGTACATCGTCGCCGATCTCGCTTTCGCTCCACGGATAGGCCTGCTCACCGCGCTCGGCAACCGGCGTCTTCGGGTTGTACTTCGGCAACAACCATGCCGTCACGGCCTGAGTCGCATCCCGATCGGCAACCGGTTGCGATGCGCTGATCGCAAGCACTTGCTCGGGTTCGAACTTGGCGTTGTCGACGAGCGTCGGCTCCATGCCATCGATGCGCAGGCTGTACAACCCGGGCACGGCAACGTTGCCGCTGAGCGGCGTTTCGGTACCCGTCCCGCCTCGTGCAGGGCGAACGCCGGCGGCAATCGTCCACAGCAACGACTCATCGTCGCCGGGAATCGACAGCGGCTCGGAATGGACGAAGGCGTTGACCTTGCGCTCGTCGTAAGTGACGGTGAATTTCTTCGGCATCGTCGACGACTGTGCGGCAGACATCTTCAGGCTTACCGCCTTCTCGAAACTCGACGGATCCACCGGGTGGCTGAAGCGCACATGGATAACGGCTTTCTTCGCCGCCGCATCCTGCGGGTCCTGATAGAACTCGCCTTGCACGAGACTGGCCTTGAACGGGGCGCTACTGAAGTCGAAACGTTCTTTGTCGACCTTGACGTGCTCGGCGAACGCACGCATCGAATCGAAATTCACCACATATTTCTGCCCAACCGGCCAATCGTCCTTCGGTGTGAAATTCAATTCGCGATCATTGAGCCACACCCAGCTTCCAACCAGCTCGGGCTGCATCGCGATGCCCGCCGTCGGCGACTTGCCGACCAGCGCCAGCGGCGCGACCGAACGGCTGAAGGTCACGTGCAGCGGATGCACGATGAGCTTGCGCGCCTCCTCGTCGTAACCGGTAAGCAATGGCGCCTGCACGCGGAACGTCGCCGGCGCTTCGACCACGGGCTTTGGACGATCGCGCCAGACACGATAGCCGACCACGCCGCCGACGCCGAGGATGAGCAGCGCGGCAAGAATGCCCGCCGACCGCCCCGGCCGCGCCTGCACCGCGCCGCCGAGCCGCTGCCACCCCGCGCCGAGCGCGCGCGCCCACGGTGGCGCATCCCAAGCGACCTGACCAAAAAAGAACGCCAGCACCGCGCCGATCAGCCGCAGCAGCATCAGCGGCAGATTCCAGATGAAATTCAGCAGCCCCATGATCCTTTCGTCCTTTTCGTGTCGCGTGTGCTTGCGCGCGGGATACGCAGCGTCCAATGGACGCATTTCCATCGCAAAACAGATCAGCCCCGATGCGATTCTACGGGTTACTCCGCCGCATCCATAGTCTCGTGACTCGCACTGGCAAATTGATGACGGAGTATGGCTGGCGTGGAGCGGATTGCGGCGCGTATCGGGAATTTGTCCAGCGCAAGTGCCATGCTCCGTTCTGCCTTTGACTTGCCGTTGATCTTCGGGTCCCCGTTTGCCGCGGCGAGGGCAGGTCGGAAATGTCCGACAGGATCGCGCGCACGATGCGCGCGAGTTCGTTGCACGTACACGGACGTGCGTTCAACGAACCCCGGCCTGACCTCGCACACCCGGAGCGCGCAGCGCGCAGGGCGCGGCATCCGGGGCGCATTCTCTTTGGTCACTTTCTCTTGTGCGAGCAAGAGAAAGTGACCCGCGCGATGGACGCGCGCGGAAAAGCGAATGGACGCGTTCACAAAAGAGCAAAGGCAAAGCAATATCAAAATGGATTCCCGCTTTCGCGGGAACGACGAAAAAACGGGGCGCAGTCTCAGACCGCGTCGAGCGCCTGGCTCAGATCGGCGATCAACACCTCCGGTTCCTCGAGTCCGACCGACAGGCGCACGCAATTGAGCCCGGCACCGCCCCCCGGCGGCATCAGCGGCGCGCCGGCGGGATAGACCGCGCAGACCGGAAACTGCAACGATTCGTAACCGCCCCAGGACACCGTCATCAGAAAGCGTTGCAGTGCGTTGCAGAAACGCTCGACTCCGGCAACGTCGGCGGCGCGCAGCACGACAGTCAGCAGACCGCTCGCGCCGCGCATCTGTGCCGCGGTCAAGGCAAACTGCGGATTCGCCGCGTCGTGCGGGTAGTGGACCTTCTCCACCTTCGCGTGCGCCTGCAGGAAGGTAAGCACCTCGTGCGTCGTGCGCGCGATGCGCTCCATGCGCACCGCCAGCGTGCGCAGGCCACGGATCATCAGCCAGGCATCGTGTGGCGACATCACGGCTCCGCAGACCATGTAGGCTTTCTTGAACACCTCGCGAATGAGCGCCTCGCTGGCGCACAACGCGCCGGCGACGACGTCGCTATGGCCGTTGAGATACTTGGTCGCCGAGTGCGCGACCATGTCGATGCCGAGCGTGAGCGGCGACTGGTTGAGCGGCGTGGCATAGCTGTTGTCGCAGAGCGTGCGGACGCCATGCGCTTTCGCGAGCTTCGCCACCGCGGCCAGATCCTGCTGCTCGTAGGTCATCGAGTTCGGGCTTTCGAGCACGATCAGTCTGGTTTGCGGCGTGATCGCGCTTGCGAAGTTCGCAACGTCAGTGCCGTCGACGAAACTGGTAGCCACGCCGAAGTGGCCGAGCAGGTCGCGCAGCAGCGCACGCGTCCACGAGTACGGGCGCGCGACGCAGACCACATGGTCGCCCGCGGCGACGCTGGCGATCACGGCGGCAGCAATCGCGCCCGCGCCGCTCGAAAACATCAGGCAATCTTCGGCGCCTTCCAGCGCGGCGACTTTCTTGCGCAACACCTCGACGGTCGGGTTGTTGCCACGCGAGTACACCGTGCTCCGCAGTTCGTCGCGAAAGCCGGCGCGGAATGCGGCCACGCTCGAAAAGGCGAAGATCGAGCTCTGGTAGATGGGCGGAGATACCGCGCCACGATGCGCCTCTCGGTCTTCGCCGAGGTGATTGAGAATGTGACTCAAATCCATGCTGTGTCGCGCCGGTTGTGGCTATGTGCCGAAGCATAAAGCATCCGGCGGTCGCTCACTCGCATGGTGTCGATATCGGCGCGAGAGCCGCGATGGATCAGCTACCCGGCGCCGGCAGCGCCGCATTGGCAGTCGGGTTGTCCTGATTTTCCTTGAGCCAGGCCATCGACGCATGCACGCGCGCATACCCGCTTGGATGATCGTAGAAAAGGGTTTCCTCGATCGGGCCGGGGTGAATTTTGCGGTATGTGGACAGCCGCATGGCCGCCATCGCAAAGCCATTCGGTTCGCGCGCGGCATTCAGGCCGAACATGTCGGCCTCGGCCTCCATTTGTCGCGTGATCGAGTTGAACAGCGGCGTCGCCAGCAACATAAAGATCGACAGAATGGCGAACGCCAGTGGCAGCGCCGCAGGATCGGTGCGATCGACCAACCCCAGCCGTCTGCCCCAACGCGCCAATGCCGCATCGAACATCCGGTGCGTGAAGCCAAAAGCGAAAATCAACACCAGGGTGATATAGATCGTGCCGCGCAATCCGTGATTGAGCACGTAGTGGCCCATCTCGTGCCCGAGCACGGCCTTGATTTCCGGCAATGAGGTTTTTTCCAGCAGATTGTCGTTGAGCGCCACGCGCGTGGTGCCGGCAAATCCGGCGACGTTCGCGCTGATGCGCGTAGTCTGGCGCGAAGCATCGAACTCGACGACGTGATCGGTGGGTATCCCGTTGGCCCGCGCCAACGACAACACCGCCTCACGCACGGGGCCGGCGCGCAACGGTTTGTAGGTATTGAACAGCGGCTCGACGTAAACCGGCGCGAACATCAACGCAAACAGAATGAAAATGCTGGCGAACCCGCCGGCCCACAGCCACCAGCGCGCACCGGCACGGCGCACGGCGGCATAGATGGCCACCAGCACGAGCGGCATGACGATCGCGCTGACCAGCAACGACTTGAGCGCATCGCCGAACCAGCCGGCGAAATCCTGCGTGGCAAGGCCGTATTGATGTTCGCGAAAAAAATCCGTGTAGATCGACCACGGCAGCATGAGGATGAAATACACCAGCACGAACAACACGGCGTAAACCCACGTTGTCACCCACGGGCGCGCGCTGACGCGTCGCGCCAGGTCGCGCATGCGTCGCGAAAGGCCGCTCCACAACAGCAACGTCGCGACGCCCAAGCCGTAGAGGAACCCCCACCCTTGCAGCCAATAGCCGCCCTCGAAATACGCATCGGATTGCGCCCGCTGCTCCGGCGAAAGCAGATTCAGATACGCCTCGGTGGCCCGATCCACGTCGAAATTCGGCCCGGGGCGGGCCGCAGCGGGAATCTGCAAACCAGGCGGCAGATCGCGCGCACTCGGCGCTGCGGCGCCAGCCGGCACGGGGCACAGCCACAACATCACGACGGCAACCACCAACGCGACGACGAATTTCATGCCCG
>JAFEFR010000379.1 GCA_018240485.1 Pseudomonadota bacterium | reverse complement strand
TGCGACCATGATCATCACCACGCGGTGAAAATCCAGATCGTTGGTGAGCGTCAAACGCCCGCGAAACGGCTGCATCGCCGCGACGAATTCGTCGCGCACGCGGCGAAAATCCGCCCGCCCTTCGTGCGCCTCGCCATGGCGCGACCACAACGCCTGCCAATGCCGCATGAAACGCATCGTCACCTGCTGCGCAGCGGGAATGTCCGGCTGTTGCGCACGCAACTGCGAAAACAGGAACGACAGATGCGAGTGCAACTCCCACGGCGACATGACCTGCGGCGAATTCACCGACTCGAACTGGAGATCGCGCGCCGCCTGCGCATTCGGCGCGACCAGGTCGGCCTGCCAACCGGGCGGATGCATGTGCTGCGGACGCGAGCGCTGCATGTGCTCCCAGAAACCCTCGCCACCGACCGTGTCGGCAACGAGATGAATGCGCACGGCATCGCCCTGATTGAGCACGCGATGCAGACGCCAGGTGTCGAAGATCCAGCACTCGCCGGCGGCCATGTGGATTTCGTCGTCGCCACAGTGAAAGCGCACGCCCGGCTGGGTCACGATCGGCACATGCACGCGCATGCGCTCGGCCCAATAGTAGGCCTGATCGATATGCGCACTGACCTCGGCATTGCCCGACAGCCGCATCAAACGCGTGCGCCCGAGCACCACGCCGAGCGATGCGAGCACCTGCTGCAAGTAGGGCAGGCGCGCGAGCAACGGCGTCGGCCGCATCGCCCCGATCAAGCCGTCGTTGTCGGCATCGCCACCGACGGCAATGAGCGGCAAGGCCGAATTGCCCGCAAACCCCTGCGGGTGCGGCCGCCATTCGGCCTCCTCGATCAGGGCGACTTCGGCGGCAAGCGCCGCCGCATCAAAACGCAGCGGCAGCTGGATGAAGGGAAATTGCAATCTCATGCGGCGGTCGGATCGATACAGGCCACAAGTATACGCGACGACGCAGGCGAAGCCTTGCCTGCGCGCCCTGTCGCAACCTGTGAGATGCCCTTCGGGCATGGTCGCCATGGGGTCAAACCGGGGTCGACACAATGCATACTGCGTGCAACGCCGTTCCGTATCGCTTCGAACCGCATGCCTGCGCACGACGCACGCTGCGCGCGCGTGTGTGGATCGCCGCCAACCACTTCTTTTCACGCGACGATGCGCAAGCCAATTGTTGGCTGTGGCTGCACCACGACGATGGTCGCGTGCTGGCCTTGCGCCTGCACGCCAACTGTCTCGAACGGGACGAATTGATCGCACCGCTGCTCGCCGCTTTCGCTGCCGATCCGCAGTCGCCAAACTGGCAACGCGTCGGTATCGGCCCCGTGTGGGAACTGCCGCATGCGCCGGTCGTGCCGGTGCCGCGCTGGGCCGTATCGTGGGGCCATCCCGTGCAATGCGCAATTCGCGATTTCGCCGCCGGGCTCGATGCGGATGTACTGACGGCACTGGGCCGATTCGATCCCGCCGGGCCGTTCTTCGGCTCGACATACAACTACAACCAGCTTGCCGTGTTGCCACAACCACTGCGGCAGCATCGGTTGCAGGCCCTGACCGACTTTCCGCCGCTCGTCGCACCGTTATTACTCAGCGGCGTCCTGCGTCCGGACATGTTCGGCACCGACACGAACGAATCACGATGGTCGGTCTCCGCCTCGCCCGTGTTCGCCGCCATCGACCTCGGGCAGGATTTGATCGGCGCCCTCGCGCAGCAGCACCGCATCGATCGCGCACTGGTGCGCTCGCCGCTGTGCCGCCGACCGTGGCGCTGTGGCCGCATCCCACGCGACGTCCTGCGATTGCTCCACGCCCTGCCCGCGCACGCGCGACCGCACGAAGTCGAGCACGTCGAAGCACGTCTCGACCTTTTGCTTGCCCTTCCGCTTCGCGCCGACTCGTCGCGCGACACGGAACGTCTCGCCCGCGCATTTGCGTCGGGCTGGAATCGTGTCTGGAGAACGTTGGAGCAACGCTTCGGCCCGCTCGCCCCACGCCTGCGCGACACACGCGATTTTCTCGCCGCCGCACTCGGCCAAGGCGCAGTGCCAGCCACCCTGTCCGGCATCGACGTGGAAAGGCTTGGTCTTGCCTGGATCGCGCGCCGCGGCCTGAGCTCGCTGCTGGCCGCCTCGCAGCGCTGGCATGCACGGCCGGTGAGCGCGATATCCCTCGACGACACCTTGCCCGACAGCGTCGTCGCGCTGCTCGGTGGCCCGATACCCGGCAATGCCATTGTTCGCGAACTCACCCATCGGCAAACGCTCGTCGACGAAGGGACGAGCATGCACCACTGCGTTGCCGATTACTGGCAGCAATGCGTGCTTGCCGGCACGCGCATCGTGCACCTTGAAACCGCACAAGGCGAGCGCGCGACGGCCGAGTACGAGTTCGCCTTCGCCGCACAGCCGCCGACATTTTGCCTCGTGCAATTGCGCGGCCCATGCAACGCCGAACCTACCGATGCAATGGAACACCTCGCAACGACGACCGAACAGCAGCTGAACTCGTCAACGCTGAGCGAATGCCGTCGTCGGCTCGCCATCGAAGTCATGCAGGCGCGCCAACGCCATCTGTACGCTCCTGCACCACGTCGTCTGCGCCCGCTCGATTTGCGCTCGCGGCAGGAACTGGCCATGGTTCTCGCCTATTGCGTGAAACAGGAAGATTGGCTCGCCGCGCCCGACGAACTGTTGCGTGGGCGTATCGCCGGATTCCACTACGCCAGCGGTCCGGCGTTACTTGACCGCCTCGCGACCGGCGACACGCTGACCCTGGTGCGTGAACCGGACAATGCGCATGACTGCCTGGCCGTACGCCTCGACTGGAACGGCCACAAGCTCGGCTATGTTCCGCGCCCCGACAATGAGCGTATCGCCCTCCTGCTCGATGCGGGGGACGCGCTGGCGGCAACTATTTCCGCCGTGCGCAGCGACGAGGACTCGTGGGCTCCAGTGGAGTTCAAGGTAATCCGTGAATCGTGCAAGAGCACATGAATGAACATGCCGCGCCGCATGAGTTCATCGGCGAGCAGACATCGGCATCTCGTGCTGGCGAGATGATCGGGCGCATCCGCGCGGCAGCGCGCCAGTTGACGATGGTGCCGCGAGCCGGGCGCAAAGTGCAGCCGGAGAATCGCGATGACTTGCGCGTGATGCGGGCACGGCCATTCTGGATTTACTACCGGATCACGGCCGAGGCGGCTCGGCTTTCTGGGGCTGGAACAACGTGTGGCTGTCCGACGCGTTCCGCAGCTGGGACATCCGCCCGGTACTGAGCCGCATTCAGTGCCCGGTGCTGGACATCTAGGGGCTGGACGACGAATACGGCACCCTGGCCCAGATCCGAGACATCCAGGCCCAAGCCCCACAGACCCGGCTGCGTGAGCTGCCGCGCTGCGGCCATTCGCCGCACAAGGACCAACCCGAGGCGGTGGTGCGGGCGTGGTAGGCGGAGGTGAAGGCGTTGGAACGCGGCTGATGCCGCAAACGCACCGTAGACCGCGCAGCAGCGCTGCAAACGCGCACGTACAAGCGCTGTGCGCGTTTCGTACAAGGTGTTTTGAGGGGTGGATTTTTACGATCTACCGGGTCGCCACACACAGCAGCAACCCTCTGCCCAACACCATGCTTCATCTATCCACCCGACGCCCCTTCGCTTCCCTCCTGCGCCTGCTCCCCACCGCAGCACTGGTGCTGCTGGCCCCGACCATCAGCCATGCATTCAAGCTCAATGACACGGGCCTGGACATTTGCTACAGCGCCAGCAACGCGCCGGTGCCCTGCGCAGATCCAACGGCAATAGTTGGCCAGGATGCCATGTGGGGACGCGACGCAGCAGGCATGGCCCCCTTCTCAGCGCAGCTCTTCTTCAAGATTGGGGCAGGCGGGGCGGGCTTTGATTACACCCAGATCTGCGCCAACGGCGATGCAGCGGGTTCCGGCACGTGCCCACTCAATCCACCGGCCAACACAGGCCCCAACCCGGCCCCCACCCAATGGGCCTGCACCCGCGACAACGTGACGGGCCTGCTGTGGTCGCTGGAGTCAAAGACCGGCGGCACCTGGGTCACCTACAGCGCCAGCGCCACCACCTCCCGCTGCGGCTACACCTCCGGCTGGCGCATGCCCACCACGCGCGAGCTGCTGTCCATTGTGAACAGCGGCACACACGCCCCGGCCATTGACTCATTCTTTCCCGGCACCCAATTGAACTGGTATTGGGCAGCGGAACTCGAGGCCATCAACCCGGCCAATGCCTGGATGGTGGATTTCACAAATGGCGCAGCAGGCACCAACACCAAGACAGACCTCTCGTTCCCCACCCGCTTGGTCCACGGGCCGCATTGAACCCGCGGCGCGTGCCACCCGACTTGTTCCATTGCTCATACCACGACACATCATGGCTCTCCGGTTCCATTCCAACGCCTTTTCTTTCCCCCAGCCACTTGCGGCTGTCACGCTACTGGCCTTGACTCTGCTGGTCAGCCCCTGTGTCCAGGCAGCCTTTGTCGTCAACACGGACGGCACCGTCACCGACACCACCACCAGCCTGGTGTGGGACCGTTGCACCTTGGGTGCCAGCGGCAGCAACTGCCTGACCGGTGCGGCCACAGGCTCCACCGGGGACAAATGGGTGCAGGCATTCGCTGCGGTGGAAGCGGCCAACACCGCCCGATACAAAGGGTTTGACGACTGGCGCCTGCCCAACAAGAACGAGCTGGAGTCTTTGGTAGACCGCGCTTTGGGCGACACACCGGCCAAGATTGACCGTACCGCCTTTCCTGCGACGGTGGGCAACAGTCTGTTTCAGGGGCGATACTGGACGTCCACCACGCTTGAGTCCAACCCGGCCTTCTTCTGGTACGTGGAATTTGGCCGGGGCAACGTACTGGCTGGGCAAAAGAGTGCAGCGCCCGATGCGTCGCTGTACTACATGCGCCTGGTGCGCGGCGGTAACGGCACACCCAGCTACACCATCAAACCTGGCTCCACCAGCGGTCACTTGGTGTCAGTGGCACCCACCACCGGCCTGGCCGACACAGATCCACGTGGCCCCCAAGCCATCAACATCGGCCAGTCGGTGGCTTACACCTTCTTGCCCGCGCCGGGCTATCAAGTGCAAAGCGCCAGCGGGTGCAGCGGCACGCTGGTGGGCAACACCTACACCACCAGCAAACACATTACCGGCAACTGCGTGGTGTACCCGGTTATGGCGCAAACACCGGTCAGCAGCAACACCCAGCCCGCGCCAGCACTGGGCACCCCAGCCCTGCTGGCGTTGGTCGGCCTGGTGCCGCTGCTGGCACGGCGGCGGCGCTCAAGCCACTGAATCGGCCAGTGTGGTTCCGTCAGCGACTCGAGTGCCCCGCCCGCCAATGCCCCTCCATCCCCATGCAGCACTCCACCTGACTGGCACTGGCTTTGAGCGCAACATCAGCCTTGCCCCCGTACCCGCCATTCTTTGGGTGAAACACCAAAGGCCTTGCGGAACGCGTGGGAAAGGTGGGCCGCATCGTAGAAGCCCCACTGATACGCAATTTCCTGCACCGTGAGGTTTTTCAGGCTGGGGTTTCGAAGGTCGCGTTGTGCGGCATCCAGCCGCTTGTCACGGATGGAACGGGTCATGCTTGTGCCAAAGGTCCGGTACAGCCGCTGGGCGTGCGACACCGACAGACCAACATGGGCCGCAATCGAAGCAGGCAGCAGTTCGGCACTTCCCAAATGGGCGCGGATGAAGGCCTCCATCCGTTCAAAATAATAGTGCTCCAGCCGACTTCCGCGCTGCGGCTGCATGAGCCCCTGCGCCAGGCAAGCCCCAGCCACCGACTGAAGCAGGGCCTGTTGGAAATGCCCCACGCTCCCCAGGTCTGTTCCCCACTTCAGCTGCAGATGCAGGCCCTGCATGATCTGCTGTACCAGCCCAGTGCCGTGATGGCCTCCATCCAACCTGAGCACAGACAAATCAGTGGTTTTTGGCAGCAGCCCACGCATTTGCTCCAGCGGAACCATCAGCACCGATTGGGCCACCGAGGCGTTGGCAGTGGTAAGGGATGGGCGCCAATCGGCCACCAATCCCACATCGCCTGGGTTCAACACGATGTCACAGTCTCCGCTGCGAACAAAGGTGGTTCCTTCGTGCTGCACCATGACCACGACATGGTGCCCCTCGGCACGTTTCACGTGCTCCGGTGCGCGAGTCACCAGTTGGGGCGAATCGCGCAGCCAAGTGACCCCCGCCCCGGGCACCGGGTAATGCAGCAGATCAAAAAAAAGCGGGTGGTCGCTGGGTGTGCTGCAATGCGCCTGAATGACATGGCGGCACAGGTGATCCTGCCAATATTGGAGCAACTGAGATGGCTCCATGTCCTCCGACGAAATGCGAACCGGCGCCAGCCACGAAGCGTGGGTTGCTGCAGACGAGAGAACAGGTTCGTGCCAGGTCATTCGCCAAACTCGGTCAGGGTGGAGTCACTGCGTATAGGAAATTCAACCGCCTTTTATGGCCATTCTCGCCGGCAGGCCGCATCGCTACAAGTATCGAAAAGGCCTTGGCGTGCCGGGAATTCGCACTCGTGCATGAAAGGAAAACTTCGGATTCCGAGCGATGTTCCACCGCGCGCCGAACGCGACCCTGCGCACCGTGGCCGCATCCTCGAGGTGGGCAGGTTTTCGTCGATCGATGGCGCCGCGCGTGAGCCAAGCCTTCACGCCGCCACGGCATGGGGCGGTGTGCGCAGCGTAGTAGTCGCGCACCAGCGCGTACCGGCGCGTGCGCTCGGGCGCGTGACGCGCATGGCGTGGCGCAGGTGAGAGAGTGGCCTGTATCGCGCTGCCCGTGTACGGCGCGGCGTGCCTCGCCAGCGGGGCAAGCACCGAACGCTCCTGTGCGGTGACGGCTGCACAGTGTTCCGAACCGCCTCACGCTTGCGTAGCGGTGTTTTACGGGAATAGCTGTAGGAAAACGGCGCGGTATGGCAGTCCCCTGCAAACCGCACCGACGGTGTGTGATCAGCCCGGCCGGTAAACCTCACCACCCCGCTCGCGGAACTCGGCCGCTTTTTCCGCCATGCCCTTGGCCAGCGCCTCGGCCTCGTTGGCGACGCCGTGGTCCTTGGCGTAGTCGCGCACGTCCTGGGTGATCTTCATGCTGCAGAAGTGCGGGCCGCACATCGAGCAGAAATGCGCGTGCTTGGCGGCCTCCTTGGGCAGGGTTTCGTCGTGGAATTCCTGCGCCTTCTCCGGATCGAGGCCGAGGTTGAATTGATCCTGCCAGCGGAACTCGAAGCGCGCCTTGGATAGCGCGTTGTCGCGCACCTGCGCGCCGGGGTGGCCCTTGGCCAGGTCGGCCGCGTGCGCGGCGATCTTGTAGGTGACGATGCCGTCGCGCACGTCCTGCTTGTTCGGCAGACCCAGATGTTCCTTCGGCGTGACGTAGCACAGCATCGCCGTGCCGTACCAGCCGATCATCGCCGCACCAATGGCGGATGTGATGTGATCGTAGCCCGGCGCGATGTCGGTGGTCAGGGGCCCCAGCGTGTAAAACGGCGCTTCGCCGCACTTGTCGAGCTGGCGCTCCATGTTGCATCATGCCCGGCAAGGGCTTCGGGTCGCGCTTCTTGCGGTGTACTCCGCGCGCCTTCGCCTTGCCCACGCACTGCGCCGCCTGCAAGGTCTTCTTCACCCAACTGTAGCTGCGGATCTCCCGCTGCAACTCCGTCCGGTTCATCCAACCCTCCCTGCGGGGGTTCAATAAACCGGACAGAATGCGTGCTAAAAAGCGGACAGATCAAAAACTCGCAACAGCCGAGCGCGGGACGCCGCCCAACGCCCAAGGTGGCCCGGCGTGTTCACGCAGTCGCTGCGCGATGGTCACGAGGTACGCTGCCCCCGCCGTATTCAGCGATTGCTGAACACGGCGCCGTGCGGAATGGCGCTGCCCTGCCAGCCGTCCGGCCAGACGCGGGTCATGTCGATGCTCGCCGGATCGAGCTTCAGTGCTCCAGTGCGGCGATCGATCGTGGCAAAACGAATGCGCGTGTTGAGCGCGCCATAGCCGGTGATGACCAGGCGATCGCCGCCGGGTTCGAGCGCCAGCCAATGCGGATATTCGTCCACCGGCAGCAGAATGCGATCGACTTCGCGCGGGTGTTGCGGGTCGTGCATGTCGAGGCTGACGATGGCATGCCCGCTTTGCATCGTCTCCACCAGAAAGTTGCCGGCGACCACTGGCACTTCGCAGGTGCGGTAGCCGAAATCGTAGACATGGCGCAACGAAGGATCGTCGCCGGCCAGGTTCTGGACCAGAAACAGGCCGCAGTTGAAGGTCGGCACCACGACCGTGTTGCCGTCGGCCAGCAGCCGCGGTTCCGACGAATCGGCCGCGGTGTCGTAGTACCAGTCCGGCTGAGCCGGCAGTTGCAGGGTCTTGATCAACTTCAGGTCGGAAAGCCGCCAGATCTGCACCGCATGACTGACCTGCGCCGCCATCATGTCGCCGCTGCCGGTGACGATACGATCGTGTTTCGCATCGACCGCCAGGCTGTACGGGCGGATATCGGGAAATTCCGCCACGGCCGCCGATGCGGTTCTCACCACCCGGCCTTTGGGATCGAACTCCACCAGCCCGCCGGCGGCGTGATTGAACCCGCCGGAATACTGGAACGTCGCCAGCGTGTTGCCGTTGGCAAGATGGGCAAACGAGTGCGGATAGCTGTAGGTGCCGACACTGCCGAACTTCCGCGCGCGTCGCGGATGCACGGGATCGCGCAAATCGAAAACGTAGGTGTCGTTGCCGAGCCAATCGTTGGCGTACAGATAGTCGTCGAGCGGCTGCGCGTAGTTCGTGTGATGGGCCTGCACCGCGTCG
Organism: Pseudomonadota bacterium; assembly: GCA_018240485.1. GTDB lineage: Bacteria > Pseudomonadota > Gammaproteobacteria > Xanthomonadales > Rhodanobacteraceae > Rudaea. The sequence continues at coordinate 438 of JAFEFR010000379.1, read as the reverse complement.
CCGACCGGCAGCGTCGCGACGAGCTTGCCGAACGAGGGGCCGGGCGCGACCTCGAACACGGCGAGGAAATCCTTGCCGAGGCCGAGTGCGCTGCGCTGCTCGGGAATATCGGCAGGCTTCATGGCCATCGCCGGAATCTCGGGATGTTTGGCCTGCATCGCCCAGACGAAAAGATACCGACTCGAACCCGGCGCAGCCGTTACGGGCAGCGCGAGATTCCCAAGCAGGAGCAACAGGCCGCAACGAATCGCATTCTTCATCACTCGTCTCCTTCAACGGGCGGTCGCAGGTCTGCGACCACAGGTGAGCGTATGCGTATAGGAAATTCAACCGCCCTTTATGGCCATTCTCGCCGGCAGGCCACATCGCTGCAAGTACCGAGCAGGTACCGAAAAAGCCTTGGCGTGCCGGGAATTCGCACTCGTGCATGAAAGGAAA
>JAFEFR010000378.1 GCA_018240485.1 Pseudomonadota bacterium | reverse complement strand
TGGACTTGTAGGCGCGCGCCAGATCGGCCTCGGTGAGGTCGCGGGCGCCTCCGAGGCATTCGGTGACGTCCTCGCCGGTGAGTTCCAGATGCACGCCGCCGAGATGCGTGCCGCTCGCCGCGTGGATGTCGAAAGCGAGATCGAGTTCGGCCCGGATGTTCTCAAAACGCCGCGTCTTCACTCCGCCGGGAGTGGTCTCGCCGTTGCCGTGCATGGGGTCGCAGCACCAGAGTACGCGCTTGCCTTCGGCCTTGACCGCACTCAGATGCTGTGGCAACTCGGCCTCGACCTTGCCTGCACCCATGCGTGTGATCAGGGTCAGCCGACCCGGTTCGTTGCGCGGATTGAGCGCGTCGATCGTGCGCAGCAACACGTCGGGCTTCACGCCAGGGCCGAGCTTGAGGCCCATCGGATTTTCGATGCCGCGGCAGTATTCGACGTGCGCGCCGTCGAGTTGGGCGGTACGCATGCCGATCCACGGGAAATGCGTGGATAGGTTGAACCACCCCGGGTTGCGTGGCACCTCGCGCGTCGCCGCGCCTTCGTAATTGAGAAGGAGGGCTTCGTGCGATGTATAGAAATCCACTTTTTGATAGGCGGGGGATTCGCCGGCAAGCATTTCCATGAACCGTACCGAGTCGCCGATCGATGCGACCATGCGTCGGTATTCGTCCTGCAGCGGCGAGTGCTCGACCCAATTCAGATCCCAATACTCGGGGTGATGCAGGTCGGCGAAGCCGCCGTCGATCAGCGCACGCACGAAGTTCATCGTGAGCGCCGAGCGCGAGTGCGCTTCGATCAGTCGCTGTGGATTCGGCTCACGCGCGCTTGCCGTGAAATCAGGGCCATTGACAATGTCACCGCGATAGCACGACAAGGTGACGCCGTTGCGCGTTTCGGTGTCGGCCGAACGCGGCTTGGCGTATTGCCCGGCGAAACGCCCAACGCGCACGACCGGCAGCTTGAGCCCATGCACGAGCACCAGGCTCATCTGCAATAGCACTTTCAGGCGATTGGAAATGATCGGCGAGGTGCAGTCGGCAAAACTTTCCGCGCAGTCGCCGCCCTGCAGGAGAAAGCCACGCCCTTCCTGCGCTTCGGCGAGCTTGTGTTTGAGGGCAAGCACCTCCCACGAGGTCACCAGCGGCGGCAATTCACGCAAATGCGCGACCGCGTGTTCGAGCGCCGCCACATCGGCATAGGTAGGCTGCTGTACGGAAGGTCGCGATCGCCATGATGTCGGCGTCCACGACTCCAATGCCTGCCCGCTCGTTTCTGATCGAATCGTAGCCGTCATGTTGTGGAGAGTGCGAATGGAGGGTTTGTCATGATGCCAGATCGCAACGTGCAAGGTCAGCGTTTGCGAAAACCCGCGCAGAGCGCTCCGATTCCAAGCATCGCGAACGACACCAGCGTCCAGAACGGCATCGCCATGCCAAGGAAAGTCCAGTTGATTTCGGCACAATCCGCATGACCTTGGAATGCCATCTTCAGCACTTTATTGATGGGAAAATTTTCAACCATGTAGTTCCAGCCTGGCGTGCAGCCTGCCATCGGGTTGGGCGGCTGCTGTTGCACCCACAGGTGATAGGCGGCAACGCCCAGCCCAGCGCAAGCGCCGAACAACACGAGCAAAGCGTAGGTGTGTCGCCCGACGGCGCCCGGGTTATGCAAGGCTCCAATCAGAAAAATCACGCCCATCACGATCAACGCAATGCGCTGGAAGATGCACAACGGGCACGGCTCGATGCCCAGATCGAATTGCACGTAAAAGGCATACCCAAGAAAAGCTGCGCAGGCCAGGAAGCCGGCGGCGAACTGGGCGCGGTAGGGCCAGGCGAAGGGATTGAGCATGCGTGTCTCCGGAATGACGTCTTTCAATGACCGTTGCCGCAATACGATGTTCCCGAAAATGAAAAACCCCGTACAAACGACGGGGTTCTTCGACGATACGGCATCGCGAGCGAAACTTACTCTTCCGTTGCCGCCTCGACGCGCGGTCGGTCGACCAATTCAACATACGCCATCGGCGCATTGTCGCCGACGCGATTGCCGCACTTGAGGATGCGCGTGTAGCCGCCTTTGCGCTCACGGTAGCGCGGGCCGATTTCGACGAACAGCTTGCCGACCGCGACCTTGTCGCGCAGGCGCGCGAACGCGAGACGACGGTTGGCGACCGTGTCGACCTTGGCCAGCGTGATCAGCGGCTCGGCGACGCGGCGCAATTCTTTGGCCTTCGGCAGCGTGGTCTTGATCAGCTCATGCTTGATGATCGACGCAGCCATGTTCTTGAACATCGCTTCGCGATGCGAGCTGGTGCGGTTGAGCTTGCGGCCCGACTTCATGTGACGCATGGTGAATACCTCTTTTAGTCTGTTGTTATGAGTATTCGGCGATATACGCTCGAATCCCGCGGTTGCCCGCTTTCTATTTCGGGAATCGGAAACCGGAAATCGTCTTCAGCGAAAAACGCCTTGCGATTACCTGTTGCCGATTCCCGGTCTGGATCAATTCATCTGCATGCCGTGTTGCAACCCCGTCGGCGGCCAATTCTCCAGCTTCATGCCGAGCGAAAGTCCACGCGAGAACAGCACGTCTTTGATTTCGGTCAGCGACTTCTTGCCGAGATTCGGAGTTTTGAGCAGTTCGACTTCCGTGCGCTGCACGAGGTCGCCGATGTAGTAAATGCTTTCGGCCTTCAGGCAGTTCGCCGAACGCACGGTGAGCTCCAGATCGTCGATCGGACGCAACAAAACCGGATCGACGCCCGCCTTGTCGGCCTTCGCTTCGGTGGTTTCGCGGCGGGTGAAGTCGCCGAAAATCGTGAGCTGATCGAGCAAGGTTTCTGCCGCCTTGCGCACCGCTTCCTCGGCTTCGACCGTGCCATTGGTTTCGATGTCGAGCACGAGTTTGTCCAGATCGGTACGCTGTTCGACACGGGCGCTGTCGACTTCGTAGGCAACGCGACGCACCGGACAAAACGAGGCATCGATCTGCAAACGACCGATCGGACGGCTTTCTTCGTCCGGGCGGCGACGCGAGGCCGCCGGCTGGTAGCCGATGCCGCGCGCGACCTTGAGTCGCATGTTGAGCGCGACATCTTTGGTCAGGTGGCAGATCACATGCTCCGGATTGACGATCTCGACGTTGTGGTCGACCTTGATGTCGCCGGCCGTGACCACGCCCTTGCCTTTCTTCGTCAAGGACACCGTGGTTTCATCGAGATTGTGCAACCGCAGCGCGACATCCTTGAGGTTGAGCAGGACTTCGATCACGTCTTCCTGCAAGCCTTCGAGCGTCGTGTACTCATGCAGCACACCATCGATTTCGACTTCGACGATCGCGGCACCAGGGATAGACGAAAGCAGGACACGGCGCAGCGCGTTGCCGAGCGTGTGGCCAAAACCGCGCTCCAACGGCTCGACCGAGACCTTGGCACGGTTGATGCCAAGTTGTTCAACGTGCAGGCCGCGCGGGCGCAGGATGGTAGTAGGCGAATTTGCCATGAACTACGCTCTCCAAATGAGATGGGAAAACAGGTGGTGTTGGCAAGGCATGAATCGTTCATGCTCGCCGCGCACCGTGCCGAACCGAGTCCGGCACGGATAAAACGGGTTTACTTCGAGTAAAGCTCGACGATCAGCGATTCGTTGATGTCGCTCGGCAGGTCCGAGCGCTCCGGCAGCGCCTTGAGCGTACCGGCAAACTTGTTCGCGTCGACTTCGAGCCAGCCCGGAGCGAGATCCATTTCCTGGGACAGGGTCAGCGCTTCCTTGATGCGCAATTGATTGCGCGATTTCTCGGTAATCGAAATCTGGTCGCCGGCCTTGACCGCGTAAGACGGCAGGTTGACTCTTTTGCCGTTGACTTCGATCGCCTTGTGCGCGACAAGCTGACGCGCCTGAGCGCGCGTCACCGCGAAGCCCATGCGATACACAATGTTGTCCAGGCGCGACTCGAGAGAGCGCAGCAGGTTCTCACCCGTATTACCTTTGGTCTTGGCCGCCTTGGCGTAGTAGTTGCTGAATTGGCGCTCGAGCAGGCCATAGATACGCTTGACCTTCTGCTTCTCGCGTAACTGCACGGCGTAGTCCGACAGGCGCGACTTCTTCGCACCACCGCCAGCGCCATGCTGGCCGGGCTTGTTTTCGAGCTTGCACTTGGAATCGAGCGCGCGAGCGGCGCTCTTGAGATTCAGATCCGCGCCTTCGCGGCGCGCAAGCTTGCAGGTAGGACCGATATAACGTGCCATGATGATTTTGTCTCTGTTTGACGAGTCCGGCCACGCGTGGCCGATTCAATGATTTAGCGATCGAGCTCGACCGCGTCAGACTCTGCGTTTTTTGGGAGGGCGACAGCCGTTGTGCGGAATCGGCGTGACGTCGATGATGTTGGTCACCTTCACGCCGATATTGTTGAGCGAGCGCACCGTGGATTCGCGCCCCGGGCCTGGGCCCTTGATGCGCACTTCGGCGGTCTTCACACCGTATTCCTGCGCCACGCGACCAGCCTTTTCCGCCGCAACCTGGGCTGCGAACGGGGTCGACTTGCGCGAACCGCGGAAACCCGCACCGCCCGAAGTCGCCCAAGACAGCGCGTTGCCCTGACGATCGGTGATCGTCACGACGGTGTTGTTGAACGAAGCCTGCACGTGAACGATCGCATCGGTGACGACACGCTTGGCTTTCTTCTTGGTCTTGGCTGCGACCGGCTTATTCATGAGTATTTTGCTCTTTCTAAGAGTCCGCACAGGGATGTGCGGGTTTTTGCTGATGGATCAGCGTGAAATTACGTTAGTTCTTCTTGATGGCGCGACGGGGACCCTTGCGCGTGCGCGCATTGGTGCGCGTGCGCTGGCCGCGCACCGGCAGGCCGCGACGATGACGCAGGCCGCGATACGTGCCGAGATCCATCAACCGCTTGATGCTCATGCCGACTTCGCGACGCAGATCGCCCTCAACCGTCAGCTTCGCCACTTCGGCACGAAGCTTCTCGACTTCGGACTCGGTCAACGACTTGATCTTGGTCGCCGGATTCACGCCCGCCGCCTCACAGACCTGCTTCGACCGCGTGCGGCCGACGCCATAAATGCTTTGCAGTCCGATCACGACGTGCTTCTGGACCGGCAGGTTGACACCCGCAATACGCGCCATTTTCTATCTCCGAAAGATACTTTTCCGGGCACTCCGCCCGAGCCAACGGCGGCCATCCGGGCCGCACTCGTCAATTTTTCACATAGAAGCGCAGCGAACTGCGGATTCTAACCTATTTTTCACGCAACCGGAAGGGATGCGCACGCCGCCACCGAAACGCCAACCCACACCGCAGGCAATCTCGGATCTCAACGCGCCGACGCGCCGCGACCGTAGCCTTTCAAATTCGCCTTCTTGAGCAGGCTTTCGTACTGATGCGAAACCAGATGCGCCTGCACCTGTGCGGTGAAGTCCATGACCACGACAACGACGATCAGCAGCGATGTGCCGCCGAAATAGAACGGCACATGGAAATACTGCTGCATGAATGTCGGCACAACACAGACGAGCACGAGATACAAAGCGCCTGCGCCCGTCAATCGCGTCAACACGCCATCAATATAGTCGGCGGTTGACTTGCCGGGGCGAATTCCGGGGATCAGCGCGCCGGATTTCTTCAGGTTTTCTGCCGTCTCGTTCGAATTGAATACGAGTGCGGTGTAGAAAAACGCGAAAACGATGACCATTACGGCATACAGAATTTCATACAACGGCTCGCCCGGTGCGAGTGCCGCAGTGACCTGCTGCAGCCAGCGGATATCTGCGCCGTTGCTGAACCACGACGACGCCGTTGCCGGGAACATGATCAGAGACGAGGCGAAAATCGGCGGGATCACGCCCGACATGTTGATCTTCAGCGGCAAGTGCGACGACTGATTCATGTACGCCTGCCCGCCACCCTGACGGCGCGCGTAATTCACCGTGATACGGCGCTGGCCGCGTTCCATGAAGACCACGAACGCCGTTACTGCAACCACGATCAGCAGAACGAGCAGCACCTTGACGAAATTCAACTCGCCGTTTTGCGCCATTTGCAAGGTGTGGTAGGTCGCCCCCGGCAAACCAGCAACGATGCCGGCGAAAATCAGCATCGATATACCATTGCCGATGCCGCGTTCGGTGATCTGCTCGCCCAGCCACATCAGAAACAGCGTGCCCGACGTCAACGCGATCATCGAGGTAAAGATGAAGCCCATGCCCGGCGCATACACGACCGACTGCCCGCCAGCACTCTGATGCATCAACCAACTGGAAATACCGAACGATTGCACCGTCGCAAGCAGTACCGTGAAGTAACGCGTCCACTGCGTGAGCTTGCGTCGCCCGGACTCGCCCTCCTTGCGCAACGATTGCAGCGAGGGCATGACCTGCGCGACCATCTGCACGATGATCGATGCCGAGATGTACGGCACGACGCCGAGCGCGAAAATCGAGAATCGCGCGAGTGCCCCGCCGGAAAACATGTTGGCCAGATCGATCAGCCCGCCGCCGCCGCCGAGCAACGAAGTCATCGCGGCCGACTTGACGCCCGGCACCGGGATGAACGACCCCAGACGGTAAACGACGAGCGCGCCAATCAGGAACAGGATACGCTGCTTGAGCTCGGTCAATTTGCCTAGACCGGCGAGCATGCTGGCTTGGGATGCCGCCATGAGTTTTCTTCCGTTACTCTACGCTGCCGCCGGCTGCGAGAATCGCCGCCTTGGCGCCCGCCGTAACCGCCACGCCCTTGAGCTTGACCGCACGCTTGAGTTCGCCCTTCTTGACGATTTTCGCACGCTCGGCGCGCGTCTCGATCAGACCGGCGGCCTTCAGCACGTCGAAATCGACGATATCGGCTTTGACCGTATCGAGCTTGTACAGCAGCACTTCGCACACCTTGTGTGCGAGCTTGGAACGGAAACCGACCTTGGGCAGACGACGCTGCATGGGCATCTGACCGCCTTCGAAACCCGGCTTGACCTTGCCCTTGCCGGTGCGCGCGAACTGACCCTTGTGACCGCGGCCCGCCGTCTTGCCGAGGCCCGAGCCGATGCCGCGTCCGACGCGAACGCGCTTGGTGCGCGCACCCTTGGCCGGCTTGAGATTATTGAGACGCATGATTCGATGCTCCGATATCGGGTTTCTGCTCAGGCGCTTTCTTCGATGCGCACGAGGTAGTTGACAGTGTTGACCAGGCCGCGCACTTGCGGCGAGTCCTTGAGTTCGCGTACGTCGTTGAGCTTGTTCAAGCCGAGCGCCTTGACGCTCAGACGATGCTGCCACTTGCAGCTGTTCATGCTCTTGTACAAACGCACGCGAATCGTGCCGGAATTGTTCGCTTTAGCCTTGGCCATAACCGCCTACCTCTTCGACTTTCTTGCCACGCTTGGCGGCGATGCGCTCGGGTGTCGCCATCGCTTCCAAGCCCTTGATCGTGGCGCGCACGAGATTGATCGGGTTGCGCGAACCCTGCGCCTTCGCCAACACGTTTTTCACGCCGGCCACTTCGAGCACCGCACGCATGGCGCCACCAGCGATGACGCCGGTACCTTCGGACGCCGGCTGCATGTACACGCGCGCCGCACCATGATTGGCCTTGACCGCGTGCCACAACGTGCCGTTGTTGAGCTTGACCTGCGCCATGCCGCGACGGGCGCGCTCCATCGCTTTGGAGATTGCGACCGGCACTTCGCGCGCCTTGCCGTAGCCAAAGCCGACTTTGCCGTCGCCATCGCCGACCACGGTCAGCGCAGTGAAACTCATCTGCCGACCGCCTTTGACCGTCTTGGAAACACGGTTGACGGCAATGAGCTTTTCGAGCATGCCGTCGCTGTTTTCACGTTCATTCGTTGACATCGCTTCTCACCTTGTGCCGCCGACTTTCAGCGGGCTTTTGCTTGCGGTCAGGCCGCTTAGAATTGTAAAGAAATATATTTTGCGCAAATCAGAACTTGAGACCAGCTTCGCGCGCCGCATCGGCGAGTGCCGCGATGCGGCCGTGATAGCGGTATCCCGAGCGGTCGAACGCAACGCTCTCGACGCCGGCCGCCTTCGCCTTCTCGGCGACGGCTTTGCCAACGGCTGCGGCGGCCGCTTTGTTCTTGGTTGCCTTGAGATCGCCCTTGATCGCTTTCTGCACGGTCGAAGCGGCCGCAATCACGGTGGCGCCATCGGCCGAGATGACCTGGGCGTAGATGTGCTGGTCGCTGCGATGCACGGTCAAGCGTGGCACGGCAAGCTTCTTGATGTGCATGCGCGTGGATTTGGCGCGACGCAGGCGGGATTCGTTCTTTTCGTTCGACATGTCTCAATTCTCCAGAAGCTGAAGTCAGTGGCCCGACTTTGCGTGAAAAGCGCGCCCAAGATTGGCCGCCTCCACTCGCCGGGATAACGCACTTACGCCTTCTTGGCCTCTTTGATGGTGATCTTCTCGCCAGCGTAACGCACACCCTTGCCTTTGTACGGCTCGGGCGGACGAAACGCGCGAATCTTCGCTGCCGTCTCGCCGACGCGCTGCTTGTCGGCACCGACGATCAGTACTTCGGTCTGCGACGGCGCAGTGATCGTGATGCCTTCCGGCGCCTTGAACAAAATCGGATGCGAGAAGCCGAGTGAAAGATTCAAATCCTTGCCCTGCAGCGCAGCGCGATAACCGACGCCGACGAGCTCGAGCTTGCGCTCGTAGCCCTCGCTGACTCCCTTGACCATGTTCGCGAGCACGGCGCGTGCAGTACCGGCGAACTTGATCGTGCCGGCATCCTTCGCCTTCAACTGCACTTCACTACCCTCGACGCCGACTTCGACGCCGGCAGGAACGGCAAACGACAGCGTGCCTTTCGGCCCCTTCACCGTCACCGCGTCGTTGGCAACCTTGAACTCGACACCCTTGGGCAGCGCGATCGGCTTTTTAGCAACTCTTGACATGATGATTCTCCGATTACGCCACAGTGCCGATGACTTCGCCGCCAACGCCCTTCGCGCGCGCTTGAGCATCGGTCATGATGCCGTCCGGCGTGGTGACGATCGCGATACCGAGACCGCCCATCACTTTCGGCAGGGCGTCTTTGCCGCGATAAACGCGCAGGCCCGAGCGACTGACGCGACTGATCGCCTCGATCGCCGGCTTGCCTTCGAAATATTTCAACGCGATTTCGAGCTCGGCCTTGTTGTTGGCCAGCTTGTTGACCTGGAAGTCGCGCACATAGCCTTCGTCCTTCAGCAGCTTGGCGATGGCTTGTTTGGCTTTGGAGGCCGGCATGCGCACCATTGGCTTCGCCGTCGCTTGCGCGTTGCGAATGCGGGTGAACATATCGGCGATGGGATCAGTCATGCTCATTGTGTCATTTCCTCAGCATCGATATCCGGAATGGATTTCGCTTGTGTCCAAAAACTAGGGTGAATCGTCGCGCATCCCGAACGGGATTTCACTCGTTACCAGGAGGCCTTGCGCAAGCCCGGCACATCGCCGCGCATGGTCGCTTCGCGCAGTTTGTGGCGACCGAGCGAGAACTTGCGATAGACGCCACGCGGACGACCGGTCAATTCGCAGCGGTTGCGCTGGCGCGACGGACTCGCATCGCGCGGCAGCTTCTGCAGCTTGGTCTGCGCTTCCATCTTTTCCTCGTACGAGGATTTCGGGTTGAGCACGATCGCCTTCAGCTCTTTGCGCTTCGCCGCGTACTTCTTCACGATTTTCGCGCGCTTCTTCTCGCGCTCCACCATGCTGGTCTTTGCCATTGTCGTATCTCTTGGAGAATTAGTTGCGGAAAGGAAAGCTGAACGCTTCGAGCAGCGCCTTGGCTTCGGCATCCGTCTTCGCCGTTGTCGTGATCGCGATATCCATGCCGCGCATCGCGTCGACCTGGTCGAAATCGACTTCCGGGAAGATGATCTGTTCCTTGATGCCCATGTTGTAGTTGCCGCGACCGTCGAACGCGCGGCCCGACACGCCGCGGAAGTCGCGTACCCGCGGCAGGGCGACGGTAACCAGGCGATCAAGGAACTCGAACATCTTGGCGCGGCGCAGCGTGACCTTGCAGCCGATCGGCCAATTTTCGCGGATCTTGAAGGTGGCAATGGCCTTGCGCGACAAGGTCGACACGGCCTTTTGACCGGCAATCTTGTTCATGTCGGCCAGTGCATTTTCGAGCACCTTCTTGTTCGCCGCGGCTTCGCCCACGCCCATGTTGAGCGTGATCTTCACCAGACGCGGCACTTCCATGATGTTCTTGTAGCCGAATTTCTCGGTCAGCTTCGGAACAACGGTTTCTTTGTAATGTTTTTCCAAACGGGTCATGGCCATGGCTCCTTAGATGTCCGCCTGTTCGCCGGTCTTGAACACGCGCACCTTGCGACCGTCGGCCAGCGTCTTGAACCCAACGCGACCGCCTTTGCCCAGTGCGTTGTTGAACAACGCGACATTGGAGAGATGGATCGAAGCCTCACGCTCGACGATGCCGCCCGGCTGATTCGCCTGCGGATTCGGCTTGGTGTGGCGCTTGACGAGGTTGATGTTCTGCACGACGACACGTTCGTCGGCGACGCGCAACACTTCGCCGCGCTGGCCCTTGTATTTGCCGGTGATCACGATGACTTGATCACCTTTGCGAATCTTGTTCATGGCAATTTCCGAAAAAGTATATTTTTAAAACCCGACGCTCAAAGCACTTCCGGCGCCAGCGAAACGATCTTCATGAAACGCTCGCTACGCAGCTCGCGCGTCACCGGCCCGAAAATACGCGTGCCGATCGGCTCAAGCTTGTTGTTCAACAACACCGCCGCATTGCCGTCGAAACGGATCAGCGAACCGTCGGCGCGACGCACGCCTTTGCGCGTACGCACGACGACCGCGTCATAAACCTCGCCCTTCTTGACCTTGCCACGCGGAATCGCATCGCGGATCGATACCTTGATGATGTCGCCGATACCGGCGTAACGGCGCTTGGAGCCGCCGAGCACCTTGATGCAGAACAGCAGCTTTGCGCCGCTGTTGTCGGCCGCGGACAACGTGGATTGCATCTGGATCATGTTCTACTCCTCAATAACCCACGTTTACTGCGCAGCGCGCGTCAACACTTGCACGACGCGCCAGTTCTTGGTCTTCGACAGCGGGCGCGTCTCGACGATGCGCACCACGTCGCCTTCCTTGCACTCGCCGTTTTCATCGTGCGCGTGCACTTTGGTCGAACGGCGCACGATCTTCCCGTACAGCGGGTGCTGCACCTGGCGCTCGAGCAGCACGGTGACCGTCTTCTGCATCTTGTTGCTGACCACACGACCTTCGATCGTGCGCTGCGTTTTTGTTTGCTCAGTCATGGCTAGCCCTTACTTCGCCGCAGCCGACTTTTCGGTCAGCAACGTCTTGATTTGCGCGATTTCGGCGCGCACGCGCTTGAAATGATGCGTCTGGGTCTGTTGGCCAGCACTTTTCTGCATGCGCAGATTGAACTGTTCCCGACGCAGATCCAGAAGCTGGTCGCCGAGTTCCTGCGCGGACTGTTTGCGGAGGTCTTGGATATCCATCACATCACCGTACGATTCACGAATTGGGTTTGCACCGAAAGCTTGGCCGCAGCCAGGCGAAATGCCTCGCGCGCCTCGACCTCGCTGATGCCCTCGATTTCATAGAGCATGCGGCCCGGCTGCACGACGGCAACCCAGTACTCCACGCTGCCCTTGCCGGCGCCCATGCGCACTTCGATCGGCTTCTTGGTGATCGGTTTGTCCGGATACACGCGGATCCAGAGCTTGCCGCCACGCTTGACGAAACGCGTCACGCAGCGGCGCGCCGCCTCGATCTGGCGACTGGTCAGATGACCGTGCGTGGTCGCTTTCAGACCGTATTCGCCGAAGCTCACCTTGTTTGCGACAAAGGAGATGCCCCGGTTGCGGCCTTTCTGCACCTTGCGGTACTTGGTACGTTTGGGTTGCAACATGTTGATCGATCCTTATTGCTTGCTGCGCGGCTCGCGCGGTTCACGATCGCCGCGCGGCTCGCGCTCGCGACGGTCGCCGCGATCGCCACGCGGTGCGGCTTCGCGCGCTTCTTCTTTGCCGGCTTCGGCAGTGTGGGTGGCCAAATCGAACACTTCGCCCTTGTAGATCCACACTTTGATGCCGATGATGCCGTAGGTCGTTTTCGCCTGCGCGAAACCGTAGTCGATGTCGGCACGCAGGGTGTGCAGCGGCACGCGGCCTTCGCGATACCATTCCGAACGCGCGATTTCCGCCCCGTTCAGACGACCGCCAACGTTGACCTTGATGCCGAGCGCACCGAGGCGCATCGCATTGCCCACCGAGCGCTTCATCGCGCGACGGAACATGATGCGGCGTTCAAGCTGCTGCGCGATCGATTCGGCAACGAGTTGCGCATCGATTTCGGGCTTGCGCACCTCGCTGACGTTGATGTGGGCGGGAACGCCCATCACCTTCGACACATCGCGGCGCAACTTCTCGATATCTTCGCCTTTCTTGCCGATGACGACGCCGGGGCGCGCAGTATGAATCGTGATGCGCGCGGTCTTTGCCGGACGTTCGATCGCAATCTTCGAGACGCCCGCCTGAGCGAGCTTCTCGCGCAGCATCTCACGCACTTTCAGGTCGGCCGCAAGGTACTGCGCATAGTCGCGCTTGTTCGCGTACCACTTGGAATTCCAATCCTTCGAGATGCCGAGGCGGATGCCGACTGGATGAACTTTATGACCCATGATTTTTCCTCAGTTCCCGACGACGACGGTGATGTGGCTCGTGCGCTTGATGATGCGCGAGCCACGGCCTTTCGCGCGAGCGTGCATGCGCTTCAACTGCGGACCATCGTCCACGGTGATCGTGGCAACCTTCAGCTCATCGACGTCGGCGCCGAGATTGTTCTCGGCATTGGCGACGGCGGAGAGCAACACCTTCTTGATCAAATGCGCCGCTTTCTTGTCGCTGAACTGCAACAGATTCGTCGCACGCCCCACCGGCAGACCGCGTACCTGGTCGGCGACCAAGCGTGCCTTCAGCGAGGAAATGCGCGCGCCGCGCAGAATGGCTTTGGCTTGCAAAGTATTCATGTCGTTACCTTACTTCTTCGCTTCGGCGGCTTTCTTGTCGCCGGAATGGCCTTTGAAAGTGCGCGTCGCGGCGAACTCGCCGAGCTTGTGCCCGACCATGTTCTCGTTGACCAGCACCGGCACGTGGGCCTTGCCGTTGTGCACGGCGATGGTGAAGCCCACCATCTCCGGCAGGATCATGGAGCGGCGCGACCAGGTTTTGATCGGACGCTTGGTATTGGAACCCGATGCCGCTTCCACCTTCTTCAAGAGGTGCAGATCGACGAACGGACCTTTTTTCAGTGAACGTGCCATTGTTGTCTAGTCCTGTTCTATCAACCGCGACGATCGCGCACGATGAATTGGGTGGTGCGCTTGTTCTTGCGCGTCTTGTAGCCCTTGGCCGGCTGACCCCATGGCGACACCGGATGCGGGTTGCCTTGACCAGCCTTGGCCTCACCACCGCCGTGCGGATGGTCGACCGGGTTCATGGCCGCGCCGCGAACGGTCGGGCGCACACCACGCCAGCGCTTCGCGCCCGCCTTGCCGAGCTTGCGCAAGTTGTGCTCGGAGTTGCCGACCTCGCCGATCGTGGCAATACAGTCCACCGGCACTTTACGCATTTCGCCAGAACGCAAGCGCAGGGTGGCGTAACCGCCCTCACGCGCGATCAACTGCACCGAAGCGCCAGCACTGCGCGCGAGCTGCGCACCCTTGCCCGGCTTCATTTCGACACAATGCACGGTCGAACCGATCGGAACGTTGCGCAGCGGCAGCGAGTTACCCGCCTTGATCGGCGCATCGCGACCGGCCATGAGCTGATCGCCCACCGCCACACCCTTCGGCGCGATGATGTAGCGACGCTCGCCGTCGACGTAGAGCAGCAGCGCAATGTTCGCGGTGCGGTTCGGGTCGTACTCGAGGCGCTCGACGCGGCAGGCAATGCCTTCCTTGTCACGCTTGAAGTCGATGACGCGATAATGCTGTTTGGATCCGCCACCCTTGTGCCGCGTGGTGATGCGGCCATAGTGGTTGCGACCGCCCGTCTTGGATTGCGGTTCGGTCAGCGGTGCGTACGGGTCGCCCTTGTGCAACCCCGGCGTCGTCACGCGAACCATCGCGCGGCGGCCTGGAGAAGTCGGCTTCAGTGTAATCAGTGCCATTGTTTAGGTTCCGATGAATTCTTGGAGCGGGGTCTGACTCAGGCCTTCGCCGTCACATCGATGGTCTGACCATCGACAAGACGCACGTAGGCTTTGCGCCAACCGTTGCGCGAACCTGCGCGCTGACGGAACGACTTGACCTTGCCCTTCACGTTCGTGATGTTGACCGACTCGACCTTGACGCTGAACAACGCCTCAACCGCATCCTTGATCAGCGCTTTGTCGGCGCCCGCAGCCACCTCGAACACGTACTGGTTGTGCTCCTGCGCACGCGCACTCTTTTCCGAAATGTGCGGGGCGCGGATCACGCTGTACAGCTTTTCGTTTTTGATTTCGGTGCTCACGCCAGCCACTCCTCGATCTTTTTGACCGAATCGACGGTCATCACAACGTGTTGCGCATCGACCAGTGTAACCGGGTCCATCGCGGCAACATCGACCACAGCTACCTTGTGCAAATTGCGCGCGGACAGAAACAGATTCTGGTTGACGTCCTCAGTGACGATCAGCGTACGACCGACATGATCGGCAAGCTTGGCGGCGAGCGCCTTGGTGCTGACCTTATCTACACCAAACGACTCGACGACCTGCAGGCGGCCCTGACGATTCAATTCAGACAAGATGGCCTGGATCGCACCGCGGTACATCTTCTTGTTGACCTTCTGCGAGAAGTCGCGCGGCTTCGCCGCGAACGCGCGACCGCCGCCAACGAAGATCGGCGCGCGGTAATCGCCGTGACGCGCACCGCCGCCCTTTTGCTTCTTGAACTTCTTCGTCGTGCCCGACAAATCCGAGCGCGTCAACTGCGCCTTGGTGCCCGCGCGGCCCGCATTGCGATAGGCAACGACGACCTGATGCACGAGACCCTCGGAATATTCGCGACCGAACACCGTGTCGGAAACCGACATCGGCTTGGCGCCCTGTACTTGCAATTCCATGTTTATGCTCCTCAAGCCTTGGCCGCGGGGCTGACGACGACATTGCCGCCCGGCGCACCCGGTACCGCGCCGCGCACGGCGATCAGGTGCTTCTCGGCGTCGATCTTGACGACTTCGAGATTCATCATCGATTGACGCGTCGCACCCATGTGCCCGGACATCTTCTTGCCCGGGAACACGCGACCCGGCGTCTGACGCTGACCGATCGAGCCCGGCGCGCGGTGCGACAACGAGTTACCGTGCGTCGCATCGCCCATCGTGAAGTTGTGGCGCTTGATCGTGCCCTGAAAACCCTTGCCCTTGGTCACGCCGGCAACGTCGATCTTCTGGCCGACCTTGAACACTTCGTCCGCCTTCAGTTCGCCGCCAACCGCGTAGCCGCCAATGTCCTTCGCGTCGACGCGGAACTCCCACAACCCACGCCCCGCCTCAACCTTGGCCTTGGCGTAGTGGCCCGCAAGCGGCTTGGTCACGAGCGCAGCGCGCTTCGTGCCCGCCGTCACCTGGATGGCCGTATAACCGTCCGTCTCGACCGTCTTCACCTGAGTAATGCGGTTCGGGGTCGCTTCGATCAGCGTCACCGGCACCGACTCACCCGCTTCGGTGAAAACTCGCGTCATGCCGCATTTGCGGCCGATAATTCCGATAGTCATTGCTGTGATCTCAATAAAGCTTGATCTGCACGTCCACGCCGGCGGCGAGGTCGAGCTTCATCAAGGCATCCACGGTCTTGTCGTTGGGATCAACGATATCCATGACGCGCTTGTGCGTGCGGGTTTCGTACTGATCGCGCGCGTCTTTGTCGGCATGCGGCGAAGTCAGGATGGTGTAGCGCTCGATCTTGGTCGGCAGCGGAATCGGGCCGCGCACTTGCGCGCCGGTACGCTTCGCCGTCTCGACGATCTCGCTTGCCGAGCGGTCGATCAGGCGATGATCGAAGGCTTTGAGCCGAATGCGAATCTTCTGGTCTGCCATTGCCGTGTCCTAATCTGAAAGAACGTTGCTTGCCCGCAGCGAAGCCTTGCCTTGCTGCGGCGATCCGGCTCCGGATCGATGGGTAAAACTGCGTTACTGGATACGAAAGAATGGGCGAGCCGTCACCCGGCTCGCCCAAACTTGGAATTTACCGCTCCGCACAATCAGCGTATCGCGCCGGCCTTGCGGAGCCATCGACCTTCCTGGTCGGCGAATTCGAAGCGCATCCCGCACCTCATTTCGCTGCTCATCCCGCACAAAATTCCGTGGGGAGCTAGAGAGTATAGCAGGGTTTTCCATAAATGGAAGACCCTTTTTGAAAAATTAGCCTGTATGTTCCTGCATTTTGATCTTGCCGACGTGAAGCGACCGGAACGCCGGACGCTTCAACAACGGCAGTTATTGCAGCAACGACGCGATAGGCGATAACGTTACTTGACAATCTTCGCCACCACGCCCGCGCCGACGGTACGACCGCCTTCGCGAATCGCGAAGCGCAGACCTTCGTCCATCGCGATCGGGTGGATCAGGCTCACCACCATCTTGATGTTGTCGCCCGGCATGACCATTTCCACGCCTTCGGGCAACTGCACGCTTCCGGTCACGTCCGTCGTGCGGAAGTAGAACTGCGGGCGGTAGCCCTTGAAGAACGGCGTATGACGACCGCCTTCTTCCTTGGACAGCACGTACACTTCGGCCTCGAAGTCGGTGTGCGGCGTGATCGTGCCCGGCTTCGCCAGCACCTGACCGCGCTCGACGTCGTCGCGCTTGAGGCCGCGCAGCAGCAGGCCCGCGTTGTCGCCCGCACGACCTTCGTCGAGCAGCTTGCGGAACATTTCCACGCCCGTCACCGTCGTCTTCTGCGTCGGACGGATGCCCACCACTTCGATTTCGTCGCCCACCTTGATGATGCCGCGCTCGATACGACCGGTCACCACGGTGCCGCGGCCCGAGATCGAGAACACGTCTTCCACAGGCATCAGGAACGCCTTGTCGATGTCACGCTTGGGCTCCGGAATGTACGTATCCAGCGCATCCACCAGCTTGATGATCGCCGGCACGCCGATTTCGCTCTGATCGCCTTCCAGCGCCTTCAGCGCCGAACCCTTGATGATCGGCGTGTCGTCGCCCGGGAACTGGTACTTGCTCAGCAGGTCGCGCACTTCCATCTCGACCAGCTCGAGCAACTCGGCGTCGTCCACCATGTCCGCCTTGTTCAGGAACACGACGATGTACGGCACGCCCACCTGACGGCTCAACAAAATGTGTTCGCGCGTCTGCGGCATCGGGCCGTCCGCGGCCGAGCACACCAGAATCGCGCCGTCCATCTGCGCCGCACCCGTGATCATGTTCTTCACGTAGTCCGCGTGACCCGGACAGTCGACGTGCGCGTAGTGGCGCGTCGGCGATTCGTACTCGACGTGCGCCGTCGAAATCGTGATGCCGCGCGCCTTCTCTTCCGGCGCCGCATCGATCTGATCGTATGCCTTGAATTCGCCACCGAAGCGCTCGGCACCGACCTTCGTCAGCGCCGCCGTCAGCGTCGTCTTGCCGTGGTCAACGTGACCGATCGTGCCTACGTTCACGTGCGGCTTGGTGCGTTCGAATTTGCCTTTTGCCATGACGTTTCCACCTCAATGTATAAAATGTTGCGAAATAAACCTTACGAAAAATCAGCCCCGCTTGATCACCGCATCGGCGATGTTCGCCGGCGCTTCGGCGTAGTGATCGAACTCCATCGTGAACGTGGCGCGCCCCTGGCTCATCGAGCGCAGACTGGTCGCATAGCCGAACATTTCGCCGAGCGGCACCTGCGCCTCGATCAGCTTGCCCGACGGGCTTTCGTCTTGCCCTTGCAGCACGCCGCGCCGGCGCGACAGATCGCCCATCACGTCGCCCATGTAATCTTCCGGCGTCACCACCTCGACCTTCATGATTGGCTCGAGCAAGGCCGGGCTCGCTTTCGCAAAACCATCCTTGAAGGCCATGGAGCCCGCGATCTTGAACGCCATTTCATTGGAGTCGACTTCGTGAAACGAGCCGTCGATCAGACGCACCTTCACGTCCACAACCGGAAAGCCTGCGAGCACGCCGTTTCCGAGCTGCTCGCGAATACCCTTTTCGACCGCCGGAATGTATTCCTTGGGGATCACGCCGCCGACGATGCCGTTTTCGAATTCGAAACCCTTGCCGCGCTCGAGCGGTTCCATCTCGATGACGACGTGGCCGTACTGGCCGCGGCCGCCGGACTGGCGCACGAACTTGCCTTCCTGTTCGACCGCCTTGCGGATGGTCTCGCGATAGGCGACCTGCGGCTTGCCGACATTCGCTTCGACGCTGAATTCGCGTTTCATGCGGTCGACGATGATGTCCAGATGCAACTCGCCCATGCCGGCAATGATGGTCTGGCCGGATTCTTCGTCGGTGCGCACGCGGAAGGACGGATCTTCTTGCGCCAACCGCGACAATGCGAGACCCATTTTTTCCTGATCGGCCTTGGTGCGCGGCTCGATGGCCATCGCGATCACGGGCTCGGGGAAACTCATCTTTTCGAGTGTGAGCACATGGTCGGCCGCGCACAGCGTTTCACCCGTGCCTACGTCTTTGAGCCCGACGGCTGCCGCGATGTCGCCGGAGCGAACTTCCTTGATTTCGTCGCGGTCGTTCGCATGCATCTGCAACAAACGGCCAATGCGCTCCTTGCGCCCCTTGATCGGGTTGAACACGGTATCGCCCGAATTCAATACGCCTGAGTAAACGCGAAAGAAGGTCAAGGTGCCGACAAACGGATCGGTTGCGATCTTGAACGCGAGCGCAGCGAAGGGTTCGACATCGCCGGCATGACGCTCGACTACGTTGTCGTCCTCGTCGTGGCCGACGACCGGCGGCCGATCCGACGGCGCCGGCAAATAGCGGATCACGCCATCGAGCATCGCCTGCACGCCCTTGTTCTTGAACGCCGAACCGCAGAATACCGGAATCATCTTGTTGGCGAGCGTACCCGCGCGGATGCCGGCGATGATTTCGTCTTCGGTCAGCTCGCCGCCTTCCAGATACTTGTTCATCAAGTCTTCGCAAGACTCCGCCGCCGACTCGATCATGTGCTCACGTGCGGCTTTCGCCTTGTCGAGCAGATTCGCCGGGATGTCGCCAAACTCGAATTCCATGCCCTGGGAAGCCATGTCCCAATGGATGGCCTTCATTTTGAGCAGGTCGACCACGCCCTCGAAGCCGTCTTCCGCGCCGATCGGCAACTGCATCGGCACCGGATTCGCGCCGAGGCGCGCCTTGAGCTGGCCGACGACCTTGTCGAAATCCGCGCCCTGGCGATCCATCTTGTTGACGAAGGCGACGCGCGGCACGCCGTACTTGTTCGCCTGGCGCCACACCGTCTCCGACTGCGGCTGCACACCGCCGACCGCGCAGAGCACGAACACCGCGCCGTCGAGCACGCGCAGCGAACGTTCGACTTCGATCGTGAAGTCGACGTGCCCGGGCGTATCGATGATGTTGAAGCGATGCTGCGGGAACGAACGATCCATGCCCGTCCAAAAGCAGGTCGTTGCGGCCGAGGTGATCGTGATGCCGCGCTCCTGCTCCTGCTCCATCCAGTCCATGGTCGCGGCGCCTTCGTGCACCTCGCCAATCTTGTGATTGACGCCGGTGTAAAACAGGATGCGTTCCGTGGTCGTGGTTTTCCCGGCATCGATGTGGGCCATGATGCCGAAATTGCGGTAGCGATCGATTGGCGTATTGCGTGCCATGGCTGCAGGATGCGTGGTCGGGGCGGTTGCGCCGGAGATGATGAATTTTCGCGGCTTCAAAACGGGAGAAGGCGGCCATCAAGACCGCCGTTCTCGCGCAGCCCCTTCAACGGGGGCAAACTTCGGGAATTACCAGCGGTAGTGCGAGAACGCCTTGTTGGCATCCGCCATGCGATGCGTTTCTTCCCGCTTCTTCACGGCACCGCCGCGGTTTTCCGCCGCCTCGAGCAGCTCGGCCGCAAGCTTGCGCGGCATCGAATTTTCGCTGCGCTTGCGCGCGGCCTCGATCACCCAACGCATCGCCAAGGCGACGCGGCGCGAGGCGCGCACTTCGACCGGGACCTGGTAGGTAGCACCGCCAACGCGACGTGACTTCACTTCCACCGCCGGCGCGACATTGCCAAGCGCCTTCTCGACCAACTCGAGCGGCTGCGCATTCTTCTCGCCGATGTGGGCGATCGCGCCGTACACGATGCCTTCCGCGACGGACTTCTTGCCGCTCTGCATCACCATGTTGATGAAGCGCGAAATCAGCTGACTGCCGTGTTTCGGATCGGGCAGCAGTTCGCGGGTAGGGGTATTGCCTTTGCGTGACATAGTCTCTTCTCAATGATGCGGCCGCGGGGCCGCTTGATACTCAAGCGCGGGATTGCGCCTGTCGGTTTTGAACGTCATTCCCGCGAAAACGGGAATCCATCTTGATCTTGAGTTTTGTCGTCGACGAGCAGTAAAAGGAAACACTGGATTCCCGCTTTCGCGGGAATGACGACATCCTTGGAAAACTCGCGCTTTACGAAGCCTTCGGCTTCTTCGCGCCGTACTTCGAACGGCTCTGGCGGCGCTTGGTCACGCCGGCCGCATCGAGCGAGCCGCGCACGGTGTGGTAGCGCACGCCCGGCAGATCCTTCACACGACCGCCGCGAATCAGCACGACCGAGTGCTCCTGCAGATTGTGGCCTTCGCCACCAATGTAGCTGATGACCTCGAAGCCGTTGGTCAGACGCACCTTGGCCACCTTGCGCAAAGCCGAGTTCGGCTTCTTCGGCGTCGTCGTGTAGACGCGCGTGCAGACGCCGCGGCGCTGCGGGCAGTTTTCCAGCGCGGGCGAGGCGCTCTTGTAGGTCTTCGGGCTGCGCGACTTGCGCACCAGCTGATTGACGGTAGACATGCTGTTTATCGATCCGGATGCTTGGCGTAGACGAAACGCAGCCCGAGCCTGAGGCCGGGCTGCAAAGAGGCGGAAGTTTAACCGGCACCTCACGAACCCGTCAAGCCGAACGGCTCCGAGATTTGTGATACATCCCTGTGACGACTTTCGAGGAACGTCCTGCCCCTCATGTCGCTTGCAGTGCTTGGATCCGTCTGGAAACTGCGCATCGCGCGGCTATTCCAGCACGCGCATGATAACCGAAAGGGGCCTTGCGGCAATTTGCTCGCCTTCACCCGACAAAATCCCCACCGCCTCGGTGTACGCGGCGCACATCAGGTCGCGGACGCGGTCGGGGCTCACCGACCGCGTCAACGAACACCCGGTCAATTGTTGGCATTGACCTGAACGGCAAAGCTGCTCCTGGGAAGCAGGACGGAGGTAACCGGATCCTGATACCCCGCGTCGAAGCAGGCGTAGCCGGATGCCGACGTGTTCGGCGCATAACCGGATTTGGCCGCACTGAACGTCACCGTGGCGGGAGCAAGTGCTGTGACCTGCCCGTTTCCTCCATTGGGTGTCATCGTCAACCACGCCGAGGCATTGCCACACGTTGCGCGCGTGGTGATCCGCATTGCCAAGCCCGGGCCGTAGGGCCCCGTGCCTTGATTCGCCCATGGCGTACCCGGGTACGAGCTGATGTAAGCCCAACTCGTGGTGTTGCCATACCAACTCGTATTCCAACTCCAACCCTCGGTACAGCCATTGCCATCGCCCTTGTCGTTGCAGGGGAGATCGGGGTAGACGACCAGCCAGTAGCGTCCCGCCGCGAGTTGTGTCGACAATCCTGCTGCTGTCAAATCGAGGCTGATCGTATCGCCCGCCACGCTGACACCAGGACTGCCGGCAGTGGCGTCGTACTTCCAAGCGGCCTGATATCCTGGCACTCCGGCACTGATCGGATTGTCCGGATAGATGCGCCAATGGATCGGCAAACTGCTGCCGAACGAAGCCAGCGAATGCACGCCCGCGCCCGGCGTTACGATGGTGCCGAGATTGACCCCATTGCCAGTGAGAACGAAGTCGTCCGAAAGAAACTGGTCGTAGTCGCCCGTACCCGGATTGAGGAAGTGCGTGCTGGTGAAATTGTAATAGCCACCGTTGTTGGGTTGATTGAGCCAAACCAGCGGCGCGGTTCCGCTGGATCGCGGCGTAAAGGCCATGGTTCCGCCGCCGGGGTTGGAGAACCCGAGCGTGGCGCTTCCGGTCGCCTTGCCCTGAAGATTGATGTTGACCGCATTGCCCGCCGGCGCAACGGATGGGGCCGGAACGGCAATCGAAATCGGCAAATGCAGGGCCGGCAAGGCTTGATAGCCAGGGAGATTGCTCGGTGGGCTGAGCCAGATATTGCCGGTCGTATACGTCCCGCCCGCAGGCAGCCCGCGTGCATCCACGGTAAAGGTCAACGTCACCGCCCCCTTCGCCGGAACGGTGAAGGTAGACGGGGAAATGGAAACCGCCCCCGCCAAGGCTCCAGTAACGCTGGCCGACCAAGTGACGGCCATCTTCTGCGTACTTTGGAAGGTACGTGTGAAACTGCACGTTCCGGCACAACCGAAGTTCTGCATGCTGGCGATGTTGAAGTTGCTCGTGTCGGCGCCCTGCGTGGGATTGCCTGCGAAAAAGTCCGCACTGGTTTCATCGAGCACCAGTCCGGCAGCGGCGGCTTGATCGACTTGGACGCGCCCCGATCCGACGCTGTACACGTCTGCCGGCGTCTTGCCATCCGACTGGGTGAGGCCATTGGTGGCTGCCGTCATCATCAGGGCCGAGCGAATCTGGGCGGCGGTCCAATCCGGATGCGCCTGAATCAGCAGAGCCGCCGCGCCCGCGACATGCGGCGACGCCATCGACGTACCGCTGAGGAAAGCGACAATATTCGGATTATTGCTCGAGACGATCTTGCCGTTGGACACCGAAGCATTGGCGTAAGCCGCCAGCGTATCCACGCCAGGCGCGGCGATATCCGGCTTGATGACGTTGAACGGCACCGGCGTCAACACTGGGCCGAGCAGACTGAAGCTGGCCAGCACGTCCGATTGTGTCGCAGGTCGTGTGCTCTGGAAGTCCATCGAAGCCGTGCCCTTCTTTCCGTTCGCCGCCAGATACGCCTGCAAGGCAAGGCCACTGGTCTGGCTGATCGAATAAACGGAAACGGGGACGGTCGGTGGGCCCACGGTGGGGCTGAACGCTGCCTCGACGCGGTTGTCAACAATGACCACCGAAATCGCACCTGCCGTGATGGCATTCTGCACTTTCACCGCAAACGAACAGGTGCCACGACTGACCAATGCGATCGAATTCTTGAATACGTTGGCCGGAAAAGCCGCACATCCATCCGCTCCATGCGATGGAGCCAAGGTGCTTCCGGGATCGCCCGCGTCGAACGTCGGACTCAGCACGATTGGCGTGGTACCCAGCAAGGGGGTCGACAACGGCGTGTCATAAGTACCCTCGACCAATGAGACACCCTGGGTCGCCGCCGGTGGCGTGCCGGGGCCGGTCAGGCTGAGCACGAACGATGCCGCACTCGCGGAATCCGTCGATGCTGCCACCGTGGTTACCCACGGCATGGCGTTGCCGAGCGTGCCCGGACTTTGCGTCGATTGGCGCGCGCACGACGTCGCCGCGCGCGTATTGCCGGCCGACAAGGCAGCGAAGATGTTGGCATCTTGCGCCGCAAGAAAGGCGAACGACACAGGGTCGCTCCAATAGCTCGGCTCATTGCACCCGCCGAACGACATGTTGAGCACGCTGACGACGCCATCGACGATCGCATCGTCCACCGCGCCGAGTTCGGAAGCATCGCTGGCCGACCCCGTGCCCGGCTGGGAAATGGCGAAAATGGACAAATTCGCGTGCGGCGCAATGCCGGAGAAAGCGGGGTTGAAGCTGAAAAATCCTCCCGAGCGTGCATTGCCGCCGGCCGTGCTCGCCGTATGGCTGCCGTGGCCTGCGGTGTCTTCGACGTTGACGCCGGGCAAGCTTTGGCTACGGCTGTACTCGTCGTAGACGGCAATCACCTTGTCGTTGCATCCTCCGAAGCTGATACCTTTCACCGCGCAATCGCCGAGAAACTTGCCCTTGCCGAGCGGATTGGTCACGGCATAGCCGCTGCCATCGACGGCCTGAAAGGACGGGCTGAGGCTGTTGTAGCCGGTGTCGATGATGCCAATGACGACGCCATCGCCCTTGTAGCCCGAACCCTGATTCAAGTCGCCGAACAGGCTCGCCAGCGTCGGATAGGTGTAGCCGGGCCCCGGCGGCAGACGATTGTTGCCGCGCCAAAGCGCATCGGCACCGATAAAGCGTGAACTGACGTCATCATCGGGATAAATCGTGCGATCGGGCACGACCGAAATCACGCCCTCGAGCGAACGCACGCGACCGGCTTCGGCATCGCTCAATTGCAGGGTCGCGCCGTTGATGGCGTTCTGATACGTGCGTGAAAACGGCACAGCACGGCCCAGCACCGTTTCGATCGAGCGTTGATGTTCCGCCTGCGCGGCGACAATGCTCGCGCGATAGCTGCGCGCCTCGGCACTGTGCATGTCCAGACGCGTGCGACCGTTGGCTTCGGCAACCATCGGGATCTCGCCGACTGCCTGCGCACTGCGCGAACCGTTCGACCGGAGCGCACGATTGTGCAGCGCGACCGACGGTTCCGAGAACATCACGATGTAGGTTTTCGTTTCTGCACGCGCGCTCCCGATGCGAACCGCGCCCGTCGCCACGGGGCCAATCTGCGCTGCCGCCGTCGTCGCCAAACACGCAGCGATGCCTGCGGCGAGCAATCGGGGCCGTATGAAATTCGAAGCCATCTTGCACTCTCCTTGACTGTACAGTTGAGATTACGAACCGCGCGCCTGCGCACGACTCTTGTGATGTTTCCGGGATGGGCAAACCCCGCAGCGACACGACCC
>JAFEFR010000377.1 GCA_018240485.1 Pseudomonadota bacterium | reverse complement strand
TCGTTCCGGCATTGAACGAGGAGCGTGCGATTCGCGGTGTAGTGACCTCGGCGCTGCAGCGCTGTGCCAACGTGATCCTCGTCGACGACGGTTCTGCGGACGGCACCAGTGCGGCGGTCGCCGACTTGCCGATCGAGCGCATTCGGCATGCGTCGCCGCAAGGCAAGGCTGCGGCGCTGCGCGACGGGTTCCGCCGCGCGCTCGAACTCGGCGCCGACGGTGTGCTGACCATGGATGGCGACGGCCAGCACGATGCCGCCGACCTGCCGCGCCTGCTTGCGGCGGCCGCGCGCTATCCCGATCACATCGTCATCGGCGCACGCCTGCTCGGCAAGGATGCGCAGCCGGACAAAAACCGCTTCGGCAACGAACAGGCGGATTTCTGGGTATCGTGGGCCTGCGGCCAGCGCATCGTGGATTCGCAAAGCGGCCAGCGCTACTACCCGCGCGTCGCGCTCGATGTCGCGCTCGCCTTGCCGCACGATGGCTTCGTGTTCGAGAGCGAAATCCTGATCGAGTGCGCACGCCGCGGCATCCGCACGGTCTCGGTGCCGATCAAGGCCAGCTACGAAGAAGAGCGTCGCGCCAGCCATTTCAAACCGTTTCGCGACGTCGCCCGCATCACCCGCATGATCGCGGGGCGCTTGTTGCGCGGCGGCTTCATGCTCGGCAACCTGCGTCGCTCGCGCACGGTGCCGCCGATCGTGCTCGATACCTAGCCGCAGCGCGCAGACTTATGCCGAGATCGCCAGGCGCTCGCTGCGATAAATGAACGCGGCGGCGGTGCCGAACAGCAACGCTGCCGCCGCCGTGCAGGCGAAACACAGCGCCAGCGCCGAATCGGAAACCGCATCGCCGCGCATCAAACGCAAGATCGCCACCTGTTGACCCATCAGCGGCACGGCGTACATCCACAGCTGCGTCTTCACCGGCATCACGGAAAGCAGCAGCGTCGGCACGATCGGTACCAGCATGAGCAGCGAGAGGTATGTCTGCGCTTCGCGATAGCTCTTGGCGAAGGCGGCCACGAGCGTTTGCAGACTGCCGAGCAAGGCCGCCAACGGCAGCATCACGAACAAGGTTGCGAGCACGAAGCGTGGGCCGAGGGTCAAGGCGATGCCGATTTTTTCGGTCGGCAAGAAATGGCCGACGGCGGCGAAGGCGAGAATCGACAGCAGCACCGTGGTGATGGCGAACGCAGTCGTTGCGGCGAGTTTGCCGCCCAGAATCTTCCAGCGCGACACGGGATTGGCGAGCAGCGGTTCGAGCGATTGACGTTCGCGCTCGCCGGCGGTGGTGTCGATGGCCAACGCCATGCCGCCGATGAAGCCGCCGAGAATAAAGAAATACGGTAGCATCGCGAACATCAGGCCGGCACGGCTTTGCGGCGTGGACTGATCGCGATCGGCGACGGCGAGGGGCTTGAGAATCGTCGGCGACAGGCCGCGCGCGAGCAGGCGCAGCGCGCCATTGCGCTGGGCGTAGGCGTCGAGCAGTTTGCGCAGGCGCTCGACCGAGCCGCGCGCATCTTGTTGCGAGGCGTCGTGGACGATTTCGATCTGCGCGGGCTCGCCCTTGTCCCAGGCTTTGGCGAAATCGGCATCGATGCGCAGCACGAGATCGGCGTCCTGATCGCGCACGGCCTGCTCGGCATCGGTCGGCGCGGGTTTGATGTCGACGTTGTTTTGCTTGAGCGCGGCAATCAGGTTCGGCGCGAATTGCGCACCGACGACGGGCAACGACAGCGGTTTCTCCGCCTTGCTCAATTCGCGCGTGACCATCGTGTTGATCAGCAGCACGAAGATCAGCGGCGCCATCAGCGGGCCGGTGACGAGCGTGTTGACCACGGTACGCTTGTCGCGCAGGTTTTCGCGGATTTCCTTGAGAAAAACGGTGATTGCGGAGTTCATGCGGCAAGCCCTTCGTCGGTACCGATCAATTTCACGAATGCATCTTCGAGATTGGCTTCGCCGGTTTGCGCACGCAGCGCATCCGGCGATTCGTCGGCAATCACGCGGCCGCGCGCGATCACGACGATGCGATCGCACAGCGCGGCAACCTCCTGCATGATGTGGCTGGAAAACAGCACGCAGCGTCCCTCGCCCTTGAGTCGCTTGAGAAACGCCCGCATCGCGCGCGTCGCCATCACGTCGAGGCCGTTGGTCGGCTCGTCGAGAATCACGTTTTTCGGATCGTGCACCAATGCGCGCGCGATCGCGGTCTTCACCCGCTGCCCTTGCGAAAAACCTTCGGTGCGACGATCGAGGATGTCGCGCATTTCCAGCGCGTCGACGAGCGCTTCGCGGCGCAGGTGCAGCGTTTGCGTCTCGATGCCGTGCAGGCGGGCGAAGTAGTCGATGTTCTCGCGCGCGGTCAGGCGCTTGTACAGGCCGCGCGCATCCGGCAGCACGCCGAGGCTGCGTCGCACCGCGACCGGGTCGGTGGCGGCGTCGATGCCGTCGACCAGAATCTGGCCGGAATCCGGTTGCATCAGCGTATACAGGCAGCGCAACGTGGTCGTCTTGCCGGCGCCGTTCGGGCCGAGCAGGCCGGTGATCTCGCCATCGCGTGCGGTGAAGCCGACGCCATCGACGGCGGCGACCTTTTTCGCGCCCGAGCCGAAGGCCTTGTGCAGATTCTTCACGTCGATCATGGCGAGGCTCCATTGAAATTCACGAAGGCCGGGGTGGGCCCGAGTTGCTCGACGCATTGGGCAGCGAGCCCTTTCGGATCGAGTTTGTCGACGAACTCGCCGACGAGTTTCGGCAAGCAACCGCGACCGATCACGTTGTGGCCCTGGCCTGCGGCAACCAGCAGGCGACCGTGGCTGAGGTTCGCGACGATGTCCTCGCCGTAGCGCGGCGGCGTCACCGGATCGAAGGCGCCAGCGAGAATCAGCACGGGGATGTCGGTTTTCAGCGGTGCGTTGAAGTCGGCCGGACGCGCGCCGCGCGGCCACACGTCGCAGGCAGCCTGAATGCTGCGAACGAGATCGTTGCCGAGCAGGCTGGTCTCGTCCTGTGGGCGCGGCGCGAGACGGTCGACATCTTCGCTGCACACAACCGACAACTGCATCGCGTTGGCCGAAAGTTCGCTCATGTCGCCGCGCAGTACCTGAGTTTGTCCGGCAAGCGGGGTATCGTCGCCCTTGAGTCCTTGCGCAATCGACAGCGGCAGCAATGCCGCAGTTTCCGGCGTGTAGGCGAACAGGCGCACCAGACCCGCCAGGGTGTCGCCGCTCAGGCGCTTGGTGGTCGTCTCGAACGTCACCGGATCGCGGTAGCGATAGTCCTGTGGGTGCTGCTGCAAAGCATCGCGCAGGGCGAACAGGCTGACCATCGGGTCGCCGAAGGCCTTGTGGCAGGCGGGCGCCTTGACGCATTCGGCGAATTGCAGCTTCAACGCGGCATCGAGATTGACGGCGAAATCCTGGCCGAGTGCGGCGGCGTTGGGCACGGCGCTGTCGAGCACGATGCTGCGCACGCCCTCGGCGTGGCGCATCGCGTACTGCTGCGCCAGGCGCGTGCCGTAGGACACGCCGACCAAATCCAATCGCGGTGCGCCGAGCGCCTGGCGCACGGCTTCGAGATCGGCCACCGCATCGGTGGTGGTGTAGTAGCGCGGATCGGCGTGCCGGGCCACGTCGGCGAGGCACGCTTGCGTGCGCGCGCGCACCTTGGCGGCATCGAAACCCGCATCGCCGCCTTGCTCGTTTTCATCCGCCTTGCATTCGAGCGCGTTGGAGCCGCCGGTGCCGCGCTGGTCGAGCAGCAGGACGTGATGATGTTCGAGCAGCGGCGCGAAGGCGGGCGCGATGCCCGGCCAGGTATCGATGGCGGCTTGGCCCGGCCCGCCGGCGAGAAACACGACGATGTCGCGATCGGCGACGTTCGCATCCGACTTGATCAAGGCCAGGCGCAGATCGATCTTGCGTCCGCTCGGGTCGGCGCGATTTTCCGCTGCCGCGAACGGGGCACAGAACGCGCTGGTCGTCGCGCCGGAATGTTTCTGCGGCAATTCGCAGGCCTTGAACGCCAACGTGCCGAGCGTGAACGTTTTGGCGTTCGCGGCAATCGCCATGACCGGCGCGGCATGCGCATCCTCGCTCGCTGCCGGCGCGGAGGCGAAATGCCGCCAGCCGAACACGCCGATCGCCGTCAGCGCCAGGCCGAGGCGCAACAGGGTTTTCTTGTCCATGTCTCAATCCTTTTCCGGTTGGAATATCGATTCGATCGGCAAGCGCAACAATCTGGCGATGCGGAACGCGAGCGGCAGGCTGGGATCGTACTTGCCGGTTTCGATCGCGTTGATGGTTTGTCGTGACACGTCGAGCTTGTCGGCGAGGTCGCCCTGCGACCAGCCGCGCTCGCCACGCAGTTCGCGAATGCGGTTGTTCATTCGCCTTCGTGCCGGTTGCGGTTGCGGCGGCGCCAGGCAAACATCGCCGCCGCGAGCGCAAAGCCCAGGCTCAATCCGGCAAACAGACCGGTGCTGAACTCGTCCGCGACATGCCAATACGCCCACAGCGCCATGCCGGCGAACATCAACGCAAGCAGTCCGAAGCCGATGGCCTTGGGCAACCCTTCGCTGTCATCGCAAAAACTTGCGCCGTAGCGCCGCTGCGCCCACTTCTGCGCAAGGCCGTAGCTGCCCATCATGAGCGGGAAAATCCAGATCAGCAAAACGCCGGGCACCTCCGGCGACAGTGCCTTGCCAGCGGCGAGAAAGCCGGTGATGAGGCTGAAAGAGCCGGCAATCGCCGCCGCCGCGCCCAATCCGATCAGGTGCGTGCGCTGTTCGAGCTCATCGCTGGACCACACGCGGCGCGCAATCAGCCAGACGATGTACAGCATCGGCAGCACCGGCACCAACGCGCAGGCGAGGTGGGTGGCAGGGCTTGCGGCGTGACGCGCTTGCGGCAACAGCGCGATGACGAGCACCACGTACACCGCCGAGGCGGCTAAAACGCGCAGTTCGTATTGGGTTTTGGAAATCGGTTTCATGGGCACGAGTTCGATGCGAAAGACATGTCAAGCATGCTTGACATGTGCATCGTGCCGTCAATGAAACGTGATGTCAAGCATCCTTTACATCATCGTGCGCACAAAGTGCGCGTGTGTACCTGATTCAGCGCGAGGAGACGTACTTCTCGCGGCGGATATGCGGAATCGGCAGCCCGGCTTCCTTGAGCTGATTGAAGCTCTGATCGACCATGTCCGGATTGCCGCAGAGGTAGGCGATGTCGCGCACGGCGTCGGGTGCGATTTCTTCGAGCGCGACCTGCACGCGGCCGTTGCGGTCGTGCGCACGCGGCTGCGTGCGCGGGGTGCGCGAGAAGCAGGCGTAGAAACGGAAGCGCGGATTCTCGCGCGCGAACGCTTCGAACTCGTCGCCGTACAGCAGCTCGGCCTCGTTGCGCGCACCGTAGATCAACACGACTTCGACATCGCGTTTGGCGAACAACGATTTCAATTGCGGCAGCATCGCCCGATACGGCGTCACCCCGGTGCCGGTGGCGACGAGCACGTAGCGGGCATTCGCGTCGTTGTCCATCAGGCAGAAACGCCCATACGGCCCGCTCGCCTCGATCGTGCCGCCCGTCGCGAGGCCGCCGAGCAGCGCGGTCGCCGCGCCGCCGTCGACATAGGACACGGCCATTTCGATGCGATCCACCGCCGAACCGTCGCCGGCACCGATCGTCGCCACGGAGTAGCTGCGCTTGGTCGGCTTGCCGTCCGCGTAGTGGAAGTGCACTTGCACGAACTGGCCGGGAAGGAAGGCGAACGGCGCGCCGTCGGCACGCTCGAAGGCGAGGTGGCGTACCGCGGGGGCGAGCATGCGGCTGTCGGCGAGACGCAGAGTGAAATGATCGGCCACGAGGATATCGAATCCGTGAAATCGGGGCGGCTATACTACGCGCTCATCCCATTTCCCGCAGCCATGACCAACCTATCGCCACGCGACCCGGCTCTCGATGTCGTCGATCTGCGCAAAACCTACGCGACCGGCGTCGAGGCGCTCAAGGGCATCTCGCTCACGGTCCAGGCCGGCGATTTCTATGCGCTGCTCGGGCCGAACGGCGCCGGCAAATCCACCTTGATCGGCATCATCTCCTCGCTCGTTAATCCCAGTGCGGGCGATGTGCACGTGTTCGGCCATTCGGTGCGCAGCGATCGCAGTCGGGCGATGCAGTTGATCGGCCTCGTGCCGCAAGAGATCAATTTCAACCTGTTCGAGACGCCATTGGAAATCTGCGTCAATCAGGCGGGCTTTTACGGCATCGACCGCGCCACCGCGCTGCTGCGTGCGGAAAAATATCTCAAACAGCTCGCGCTGTGGGACAAGGCGCGCGCGATCACGCGGACGTTGTCCGGCGGCATGAAGCGGCGCCTGATGATCGCGCGCGCGATGATGAACGAGCCAAAACTGCTGATACTCGATGAGCCGACCGCCGGGGTCGATATCGAAATCCGCCGTTCGATGTGGAAGTTCATCGAGGCCATCAATGCGGCCGGGACGACGGTGATCCTGACCACGCACTATCTCGAAGAAGCCGAGCAGCTTTGCCGCAACATCACCATCATCGATCACGGTCGGGTGATCGAGAACACGTCGATGAAGGCATTGTTGTCGAAACTCGATGTGGAGACCTTCGTTTTCGACGTGGCCGATGCAAACGTCGCGTTGCCGCAGATCGCCGATGTGCGCTTGGCGCGTATCGACGACCATACCATCGAGGCAGAGATGTCGCGCACGCACGATCTGAACTCCTTGTTCGCCGCATTCACCGCGCACGGCGTTGCGGTCAAGTCGATGCGCAACAAGGCCAACCGACTGGAAGAATTGTTCGTGCGCCTGGTCGACGGCCATCTCGGCGGCGCCGGCAAGGAGGCCGCATGAACGCGCACGGCAACCTCATCGCGCTCGGCACCATCGCGCGGCGTGAAATCGTGCGCATTCTGCGCATCTGGACGCAAACGCTGTTGCCGCCGGCGATCACGATGACGCTGTATTTCATCATCTTCGGCAGCCTGATCGGCAGCCGCATCGGCACGATGGCGCAGGGCATCGGCGGCGCGCC
This sequence comes from Pseudomonadota bacterium, assembly GCA_018240485.1. Lineage (GTDB taxonomy): Bacteria > Pseudomonadota > Gammaproteobacteria > Xanthomonadales > Rhodanobacteraceae > Rudaea. The sequence goes on along the minus strand of JAFEFR010000377.1, from coordinate 7,176 downwards.
GATCTCCTACATCGAGTACATCGCGCCTGGCCTGATCATGATGGCGGTGATCCAGAACGCTTACGGCAACATCACCAGTTCGTTTTTCGGCGCCAAGTTCCAGCGTTTCGTCGAAGAAATGCTGGTGTCGCCGATGCCGAGCTGGACGATCCTCGCGGGCTACGTCGCGGGCGCCGTGCTGCGCGGTTTCATGGTCGGCTTGATCGTGCTGGCGATCAGTCTGCTCTTCACCCGAATCCACCTGTACCACCCACTCGTCACGCTGAGCACGTTTCTGCTTGCGGCGGTGATCTTCGCCTTGCTCGGTTTCGTCAACGCCATCTTCGCGCGCAAGTTCGACGACATTGCCATCATCCCGACCTTCGTGCTCACGCCGCTGACCTATCTTGGCGGCGTGTTCTACAACGTCGCCCAGTTGCCCTCGCCATGGAAAGAGATTTCGCATCTCAATCCGATTTTGTACATGGTCAGCGCGTTCCGCTATGGCCTGCTCGGCATCAGTGATATCGATCTGACCTGGGCTTACCTGGTCATGCTTGCTTTCGTGGTTGCACTCGGCGCGTTGTGCCTCAGCCTGCTCCATCGCGGCGTCGGGCTACGCTCGTAGCCGCGCGCTGCGCGGCTCAATCGCAGCGCGCACTGTCGCCGTCAGGCTTGCACTGCGGCGGCCAGTCGTTGGCGTTCCAGTAGTCGATGAATTTCATGCGTTTGAGGAAACCCCGGAACGCGGGATCACGGCGCAATACGCCGAATTCAGTTGCCCACAGAAGTTTGCCGTTCGGATGTTGCGTGCCGGTCTCGAAACCGGCAAGCAGGGCTTCGGCGTTCGGGTGCGGCGCGAAAACCCGCAGACGATTCGGACTTCCGGTTTTGGTCTCGTAGGTGGTGATCGCCGCATCGGCCTGCGGCCACCGCGATGGATCGATCAGGGCATCGGTAACGGCCGTCAGCGCGTCGGCGAAACCCATCTCGTTCGATGCATGCGCGGCGATATCGCGTGCGGCAGGGAAGTCGCGACGCCGAATGGCGTTGCGCCAGCGCGCGTCGACGGTAAATGCGATGGGCGCGTTTTCCAAGTTCGGCAACTGGTCGAGGTAGCGCTTGGCCGCATCGTGCTGGCCTGTCACATCGAGCTGAACGCCGAGGTTGTAGGCGACCCAATAGCCGAGCGGATCGGAGGCATAGGCGATCTCCTCTTGCGCCACGGCGAGATCCTCGTAGCCAAGCCGGCTCAGCCACATCCCGGTGATGTTGTGCATGACCGCGTCGGATGGATTGAGCACCAGCGCGATGCCGTATTCCTTCTTCGTGCTGATCCAGTCGCGATTCTTTTCCGCGAGCAGACCGAGCGTCGCGTGTGCATAGGCGTCGTTGGCATCGAGAGCGAGCGCACGCCGTGCCTCGCGCAGGGCATCTGCCTCCCTGCCCGGGCCCTCGAAGTCGGAGGCGAGATTGAGCGCGAGCAGAGAGTGGGCCGGTGCGAAATCCGGTGCGCGTGCGGCCAGCGTGCCGAGATCTTTTTCCGCCCGATCGTATTTCGCCATGTCGGTCCCGGTCAGGAAGATGTGGCGCAGCTCGAGATATTCGCGAAATACCCGCGGATCCGGAGGAGACGTTGTCGAACGCGCCAAGCCGATGTGCAGCGCCAGTGCCGAGGCGACGGCTTGCGCGATGTCCTGCTGCAAGGTGAAAACGTCGGCCAGTTTGCGATCATAGCCCTGCGCCCACACGGTGCGGCCCGACGGCGTTTCGACCAAGCGCAGGTCGATGCGCAACTGATCGCCGTCCTCGCGCAGGCTGCCTTCGAGCGCGTGGGTCACATGCAGGCGCTCGGCCAGTTGCGCGGCATCGAAGCCATCGTGCTGCGCGCGTGTTGCCGACGTGCTGGAAATCAGGCGCAGGCCGTCGATGCGCGCCAGGCGCGTGGTCAATTCTTCGCTCAGGCCCTCGGCGAAAGCGGATTCGCCCTTGTCGTCGCCGATCGCGTGCATGGGCAGCACGACCAGCGTGGGCGATGCCGGCGTCGGCGAAGGGGATGCGCGAAAAACGAAGGCTGCGGCGATGGCAAGCAGTACGGCACTCGCGGCAATAGCCAGCAGAAAAAATTTCCAGCGCGGGGGGGCTTGGCGTGACCGGCCGTTTTCGGCAGCCTCCCGAACAAGCACGGAGGGTGTCGATACGTCGCCGATGACCGGAATGCTTGCGTCGTTCTCGTTTGCTCGCTTCGGCAACGCAGCCGGCGCGCTCTCGCCGATGGCCGCGGCGGCTGGCTGCGGCAACCGCCGCACCCCAGCATCGAAGCGATAGCCCACGCCATGCACGGTGTGGATGTATTGCCGAGGCGGCGAGTGCCCACCGAGGGCTTGCCGCAACAGGGTGATCGCGCGATGCAGGACATTTTGCGTGACGTGTCGATGACCCCACACGGCATCGAGGATGTCGTTGTGGGTCAGGGTCTTGCCGGGATGACTCGCCAGCAGGGTCAGTACCGTGAATGCCTTTGGTTCGAGCGCAACGTCTTTGCCGCCGACGGTGAGACGGTGGCCATCGAGATCGATTTCGACATCGTCGAAGGCGATCACGCCCGTTTCATTGCGCTGATCCACGAATCCGTCCTTCAAATCCACCGGCGGCCATCATTGCCATGACGGCAATAGCGTAGCCGATTGCGCGCTTCGCGGGAAAATCGGCACGCGCAAAGGCGGCAAGGGAAAACCAACAGACTTTCCACAGATTTTCTCAGGAATTCCTGCGGATTCGATCAAGCTCTCCCCTCTGTTTTTCGGCAGATTGCGTCACCGGCGAGGCCCTTTGCCGTTCGCCGAATCACTCTGGAGGATTCCACCATGTTCGACAATACCCGCAAAACTTCCGTTGACGTCCTGAGCGTAAGTCGCATTCGGTCGATATCGGCTCTCGCCTTGGTATGCCTGCCGATTGCGCTGGCGCACGCCGATGTCTCTGCGCAAGGCAATTGGTCCCCCCCGGGCGGTTCACCGTTCTTGACGCAAGTACAACAGGCCACCGCCGGCCTGCGTGACATCAACGCCGCGGCGAACGCGGGATGGTTCGGTCGCGATCCATTTTGCGTCAGCGGAGAAGATCGCGGTGCGATGGGTGTGCACGTGGCCAACCCGGCGCTGATCGGCGGTGGCCAGCCCGACGTGAGCAAGCCGCAGATACTCATCTACGAACCGCAGGCGAACGGATCGATGGTCCTGGTCGGCGTGGAATATGTCGTGATCGCCGCGCTTTGGGATGCGCAACATACCGGCCTTCCGCCCGGCGTGCCCAGTGTTCCCGCCGTGGCTGGCCAACTGATGGATTTCATCCCCGCGCCGAACCGTTACGGCCAGCCGGCGGTGTATTCGCTGCACGCCTGGGCCTGGCGCAACAACCCCAAAGGCAACTTCGCGCAGTGGAATCCCAACGTGACTTGCGAAAAGCAGCCGCTGCCGATGAACCAGTGAGGGGTTTCCACGCGGCGACTGAAACGCCGCGCGGCCGGCCCTGGAGTAGGGGGTAATTCATTGCGCCCGGCTCTTTCATTGGTCGCTCAACTGCAAAAAGTCCGGTTCGATGAATCGTGTTTCCGCGCACGCTTTTTCTTTTCCCACTGCTTCAGAAAGGAACTTCAGCATGACCTCCGTTCGCTCGCTTCGTCCCAGTGGCGCCCGCCGCGTTCCACTGCGCAGCCTGATCTGGCTTGTCGTCGCCTGTTGGCTTGGTGCATCGTCGTTGCCGCTGGTCGCCGCCGACGTGAGCGTGCAGCCGGCCAGCGGCAGTGGCTTCGTCGTCAAGAATGCCGCCGGCACGAGCGAATGGTTGCGCGTGCAGGAATCGTCCGGCGCGGTCTCGCTGCCCGGCGTGCCCGGCGCCGCTACGCAAGCGACAGGTCTATGCATGAGCAGCGCGGGTTTGCTCGGTCCGTGTTCGAGCAGCGGACCGGCCTACGCTGCCGCAACGGGTTTGAGCTTGAGCGGCACCACGTTCTCCGTCGCGCCGACCTATCAATTGCCGCAATCCTGCTCCGCGAATCAGGTGGCGCAATGGAACGGCTCGGCTTGGATCTGCGCCAACCTCGCTGCGGGCGGTGCACTGCCCGCGGGCACGGTCAACCAGACGCTGCGCTACGACGGTACGGGTAATGCGTGGGCGGCGAACAGCGAGCTGCAAGTGTTCGCCGACGGCGGCGTGCTGGCCACCGACGCGGCGGTCAACGCCGCCATCGCCGGAGGCACGACGCCATCGGGGGCCATTCCCGCTAGCGGAGCCGGCGCGCGCATGATGTGGTATCCCGCCAAGGGGGCGTTTCGCGTGGGGTATGTTGGTGGGACTCAATGGGATGACGGCAATATTGGACTCTATTCCGTTGCGATGGGAGACAACACAACGGCGAGCGGAAACTACTCGACCGCGATGGGGGCAAGCATAGCGAGCGGAGACTACTCGACCGCGATGGGGGCAAGCATAGCGAGCGAATCCTATTCGACCGCGATGGGGGAGTACGCAAAGGCGAGCGCGCCCAACTCGACCGCGATGGGGGGCTACACAACGGCGAGCGGGGTCTACTCGACCGCGATGGGAAACAGCACAACGGCGAGCGGATCCTACTCGACCGCGATGGGGAGCTACACAACGGCGAGTGGTATTGGCTCCACCGCGATGGGTGTTAATGCCTATGCCAACGAAGACTACTCCTTCGTCTGGAACGGAGATTCGGTTAGCGCCGATCATGGGAGCTCCAGCCCGCAGATTGGAAGCTTTCTCGTCTACGCGCCAGGCGGCATTTACATGTATTCCGGTGCGCATGGCTCCGGCGGCTGCGTGATGTCCAACCCCGGTTCGGCCGGTTGGGCCTGCTCCAGCGATCGCGAACTGAAGACCAACATCACGCCGGTGGATGCGCGCGCGGTGCTGGCCAAGGTGGTCGGCATGCCGGTGGCGCAGTGGTCGTTCAAGGCCGGGCCGCAGTATCGCCACATCGGCCCGATGGCGCAGGATTTCAAGGCCGCGTTCGATCTGGGCGACGCCAACGACAAATTTATTTCCGCATCCGACGCACAGGGCGTGGCGCTCGCCGCGATCCAGGGCCTGAATTCGAAGCTCGAAGCATCGAACGCGCAAAAGGACGCCGAGATTGCGCGCTTGAGCGCCCGCGTCGCGCAGTTCGAATCGCTGGCGTCCGAGATGGCGGCAATGAAGGCCGAGCTGGTGCGGCTCAAGGACAACAGGGTACCTGCGCCCTTGTATACGGCGGCGCGATGAGCGCGTTTACGGAGAACCCATCATGACGCGCATGAAAACGTTTTTCCGTAGTGCATCGCTCGCCGCGGCTCTGCTCTGTGGTACAGCGCAAGCGCAAGTCTCCATCGGCGCGGGCGGCACGCTGGCGCTTGGCGGCGGTACGTTGAACACCGGCTGCGCGGACGTCGCCGTCGCCGGCACATCGACGCTTGCGAGCGGCATATTGATCGGCGTGCGGAATCTCGTCGTTTCGGCCGGTGGCCTGCTCGACGCGGGTTCCGGCGTCATCGGCATCAGTGGCGACTTCGGCCAGTTCGGTACGTTCACTCCCGGCACCAGTCGCTTCGCTTCGAGCGATGGTTGCGGCAGCGTATCCACCACGCTGAGCGGCAGCAGCGCGTTCTACGATTTCGCCGTGATCACGGTGAGCGGGCGCAGCCTGATCTTTCCGCCCGCGCTGACGCAAAACGTGGCGCATGCGCTGACCCTGTCCGGCAGTGCGGGCAACCTGCTCGCCATCCGCAGCGTGAACGCAGGACAGGCCGGTCTGCTCGACCTCGCCGCAGGCGGCACGCAGTCCATCGCCTACGTGGACGTGAAGGACAACCACGCCACGGGTCAGCCGCTCGCCCACGGCACACCGACCAGCTTCAACTCGGTGGATTCCGGCGACAGCAACGGCTGGTTCCTCAATGCAATCACGACGATGGCAACGGTGGTGCCGGCGCCGATGCTGGGTGTGGCGGGGTTGATCCTGTTGGGCCTGTTCGCCGGTTTGGTTGCGATGCGCATCCTCGCAGTCGTCAGCAGACAGGATGGCTGTCGTTCCAGGTGAATGCGCCTGGATGGAGACACGCAAAGCTCAGAACGGGTAGTCACCGGGCCGCTGGTACAGCGCCGAACAAGCGGATTGATGTCCAAAAATCCGATTCGGAACGGCAAAACCCGCAGTGATGGTTTCACTTGCCGAAAATTCCACTTTGGTCATCACGGCGACGGCTACCCATTTCGGGGGTTCGCGACGACAGAGGCATCACGGAATGGTCGCGAAGGGTGTGAATTGGCGCGCCCGGAGGGATTCGAACCCCCGACCCCCAGCGTCGGAGGCTGGTGCTCTATCCAGCTGAGCTACGGGCGCGCAGGAGGTGGATTGTGTGCCAGCAAGGCGGCGATACTATCCACGTCGCAGTGGGGGGTGTGAAAACCCGCCGACGCGACGCTAGTATCGCATGAAACGCATCGCATCTGCCGCGGGTTCGGGCAATGCGCGCTCGGGCAACGGCGCTTGTCGCCACGATGTGGTCGAACCATGGACATTTTCAAGATTTTTCATATCGAAGCCGCGCACCGCTTGATCGGTGTGCCGCCGGAACACAAGTGTGCGCGCCTGCACGGTCATTCCTTCCAGATCGAAGTGCATGTGTCGGGCGAGATCGATCCCGCAACGGGGTGGGTGATGGATTTCGCCGACGTCAAGGCGAGGTTTGCGCCGATCTTCGAGCGACTCGACCATCACTATTTGAATGACATTCCCGGTTTGGAAAATCCCACCAGCGAGCGCTTGGCCCAGTGGGTGTGGGGGGAATTGAAGCCGCGTCTGCCACGCCTGAGTCGGATTGTGGTTCGTGAAACCTGCACAGCCGGCTGCGTTTATTCGGGAGCCTAGCCCTCGTTGTGATGCGCCGCGCAAATTGCGGTCTTGCTTCCGGTTTCTTTCTGTAGGAAAAATCCCGCCATTCCGCATTTTGCTTGGATATTAGGCGCGCCATCGTTTTATGTTGCGTTGCACAAAATCCTCTGTTAAACTGGTCGCCATCAACCATCATTCTTTGAGGAAACGACCATGAACGAATACTTCAACACCCACGCGCTCACTCTTTCCAAGAGCTTTGCCGATGCGGCGTTCAAGGCCCACACGCTCGCCGTGGA
>JAFEFR010000376.1 GCA_018240485.1 Pseudomonadota bacterium | reverse complement strand
ACCGAATGCTACAGTGCGGCTCTTGGCGGCGATTCTTGAGGCGAGTGAAGCGATGACGACATCGACGGCGTATCCCATCGGCACTCCGGGCCAGCCCTGGGGCGCGGCCGAGAAGGCACTTTGGCTGGCGCGACAGGTGCGCCAGCGCAGCTATCAGGACGATGTGCTCGCCGCCATCGAGCCCTTTCGCGAGCGTTTCGATGTGACCGAATACGCACGCATCGATTACCCGCCCGAGAGTTTTTCAGTGCAGGCCGTGCGCAATCGCGATTGGCGCGAGACGTTGCCGGTGGCGTTGGTCACCGGTGGCGTGCATGGCTACGAAACCAGCGGCGTGCACGGTGCGTTGCGTTTCATCGATCGGCACATGGCCGACTATGCGGGGCGGATGAACGTGCTGGTTGCGCCGTGCGTCAGCCCGTGGGCTTATGAGCGCATTCATCGTTGGAATCCGCAGGCGATTGATCCGAATCGCTCGTTTCGTCAAGGCAGCGCGGTGGCCGAATCCGCCGCGCTGATGCGTCTGGTCGCACCGTTGCGCGAGCGCGTGCTGGTGCATATCGACCTGCACGAAACCACCGACAGCGACGAATCCGAATTTCGCCCCGCGCTCGCCGCGCGCGACGGCAAGCCATTCCAGCCGGGCGAGGTGCCCGATGGGTTCTATCTCGTTGACGACAGCGAGAGCCCGCAACCGGATTTCCAACGCGCGGTGATCGCGGCGGTGGCGAAGGTCACGCATATTGCGCCAGCGGATGCCAACGGTGAAATCATTGGCTCGCGTGTCGTGGCGCCGGGCGTGATTGAGTACGCATTGAACTCGCTGGGACTGTGCGCCGGCATCACGGCAGCGAAGTTCAAAACCACGACCGAAGTCTATCCGGACAGCCCCCGGGCCACACCCGAGCAGTGCAATGCTGCGCAGGCGGCGGCAGTGTGCGCGGCGTTGGATTACGCGCTGGCGCATCGCGACTAAACGCTCTGGCGGCCTTTGCCGGCGCGGTATCCAGCACGCCATTGCAACAAGTCGCAACGTATATTGCCATTCGATTTTCATGCAGGAAATTTCATGATCTCCGCCCAAGGCTATGCCGCGCACGACCCGCACTCGCCGCTGGTGCCATTTGCGTTTGAACGGCGCGAACCCGGCCCGCACGATGTGCGAATCGATATTCTCCACTGCGGCATCTGCCATTCCGATTTGCATCAGGCGCGCAACGACTGGCGCAATGCGTTGTACCCGATGGTGCCGGGGCACGAGATCGTGGGGCGCGTCGCGGCGGTCGGCGAACAGGTGAACAAATTCAAGGTCGGCGATCTCGCTGGCGTCGGTTGCATGGTCGATTCCTGCCGCACCTGCAGCTCGTGCCGCGAGGGGCTGGAGCAGTACTGCGAAAACGGTGTGACTTTTACCTACAACGCACGTTTGCGCGGCAGCGATGCGCTCGCCTTCGGTGGCTATTCCGACGTCATCGTGGTCGACGAAAACTTCGTCGTGAAAATTTCGCCGAAGCTCGATTTGAAAGCTGTCGCGCCGCTGTTGTGCGCCGGCATCACAACCTGGTCGCCATTGCGACACTGGGCCGTGGGCGTGGGGCACAAGGTCGGCGTGATCGGCTTGGGCGGTCTGGGACACATGGGCGTCAAGTTTGCGCACGCCCTCGGCGCGCAGGTGGTCATGCTGACGACATCGCCGGAGAAAGCGATCGACGCCGTGCGTCTCGGTGCCGACGAGGTGGTGTTGTCCACCGATCGTGCACAGATGAAGCGGCATGCGCGCAGTTTCGATTTCCTGCTCGACACGATTCCGAATGGACACGACCTCAATCCTTACACCGCGCTGCTCAAACGCGATGCGACGTTGGTGCTGGTCGGCGCGCTGACCGAATTGACCCCACCGCTATCCGGTGGCAGTTTGATTGGCGGGCGCAAGCGTATTGCAGGTTCGGCCATCGGCGGCATCGCCGAAACTCAGGAGATGCTCGATTTCTGCGCGGAGCACGGCATCGTCAGCGACGTCGAATCGATCGCCATTCAGTCGGTCAACGCGGCCTACGAACGGTTGCTGAAGAACGACGTGAAATACCGCTTCGTCATCGACATGGCGACATTGAAGACGGCGCCTTGAAGGCGCGCGTTGCCGCACGCATCGTAAAGTCGATACAGGGCCACCCCAACCCACCCCGGAGTCCGCATGTCGGTTGTCATCGAAACCCCGCGTCTTGCTTTGCGACATCTGGAAGAGCGCGATGCAGCCTTCATTCTCACCCTGCTCAACGATGCGGATTGGTTGAAATTCATCGGCGACAAGGGCGTGCGCACGCTCGATGACGCACGCGCCTACATCCGCAATGGGCCAGTCGACATGTATGCGCGACATGGTCACGGTTTGTATTGCGTGGAATCGAAAAAAGGCGGCGAGGCGGTGGGCTTGTGCGGATTGATCAAGCGCGACACCTTGCCCGAAATCGATCTCGGGTACGCTTTTTTGCCGCAGCAGCGCGGCGGCGGTCTCGCGCACGAGGCGGCAGCAGCAACCCTGCGCTATGCGCACGACGTGCTGCATTTGCGTCGTGTGCTTGCCATCGTTTCACCGGGGAACGTGCGCTCGATCGCGTTACTGGAAAAACTCGGATTTCGTTTCGAGAACCCCTTGCGCTTGCCGCCGAAGGACGATCAGGAAACCTGGCTTTACGCCGCGGAATTTTGACGGTTTCGCACCATGCGTGCCGAAGCGATTGGCAAAGACGGCGCCGATTGCGTGTTGTCCGCGATCGATCGGATGCCGCTTTCGTCTGTCTTCCGCGCCGAGAGGGAAGATAGAATCGATCATTCCAATCGCATTCGTGCGCACAACATGAGAATTCTGTTCGTTTGCATGGGCAACATCTGCCGCTCGCCCGTGGTCGAGGCGGTGGCGCGTGCGCGTTTTGCGCGCGCGGGGCGCGTCGTCGATGTCGATTCGGCGGGTACCGAGAGCTATCACGTCGGGCAACCGCCGGATCCGCGTTCGCTCGCCAGCGCGCAACGATACGGCTACGATGCATCGGCGCATCGAGCGCGCCAGGTGGGGGCCGGAGATTTCACGCTTTTCGACAAATTGCTGGTGATGGATCGCATGAATTTGCGCGCGCTGGAACGCGTGGCGCCAGGCGAGGGGCACGACAAGATTGCGATGTTCCTGTCGTGGGCAGGCGTGGCCGAACCGCACGATTTCCCCGATCCCTACTACGGTCTGGCCGAGGACTTCGACAAAGTCGTGACTTTGGCCGAGATCGGCATCGACGGGCTGATTCGACGACTGACTGCGGCCGAGTCGGGAAGCGGAATTCAGGCCGCGACGGCTCACGATCGCCCAGGCCGATGAGCGACATGGGCGCGACGGGGTTCGACGGCAAGGAATTCGTGCGCACGCTGAGTGGGTCTCCCGGCGTGTATCGCATGTTCGATGCGCAAGGCGAGCTGCTGTATGTCGGCAAGGCCGGCAACCTGAAGAAGCGCGTCGGCAGTTATTTCCTCAAGCCGCGCCTCGAACCGCGCATCATGTCGATGATTTCGCAAATTGCGCGCATGGAGACGACGCTGACGCGCACCGAAGGCGAGGCCTTGCTGCTCGAAGCGCAACTGATCAAGTCGCTGAAGCCGCACTACAACATCTTGTTGCGCGACGACAAAAGCTATCCGTACATTTACCTGTCGCAAGGCGAAGCGTTTCCGCGCATGGCGTTCCATCGCGGCGCCAAAAGTGGCAAAGGTATGTACTTCGGCCCGTTTCCGAGCGCGTGGGCGGTACGCGAGAGCCTCAATCACATGCAGAAGCTGTTCCGCGTACGCCAATGCGAAGACAGCTATTTCCGCAACCGTTCACGGCCTTGTCTGCAATACCAGATCGGCCGCTGCAGTGCGCCCTGCGTGGGGCTGGTCGGGCGCGATGAATATCAGGACAGCGTGCGGCATGCGGCGATGTTTCTCGACGGCAAAAGCGATGCCGTCATCGGCGAGCTGGTGGATTCGATGGAAGCCGCCAGCCGGGCGCTGGAATTCGAAAAGGCGGCGAAACGGCGCGATCAGGTCGCGACTTTGAAGCGTTTGTTGGCGAAGAACTACGTGCAGGGCGCCAGCGCCGATCTCGATGCGATCGGCTGTCGCATCGAGGGAGGTATTGCCTGCGTGTCGGTATTGTATTTCCGCAATGGCGTCAGCCTCGGCTCGCGCGATTTTTTCCCCAAGCTGCCGCACGCTGCCGAAGTGGTCGACGTGCTGACGTCATTCATTGCGCAGTACTACCTCGATAAACCCGTGCCGCGCGAGTTGCTTGTCGAACAAGCGTTGCCCGACGCCGGCCTGCTTGCCCAAGCCTTCACCGCGCAGGTGGGACACGAAATCGACATCAAGCACAACGTGCGTGCCGAACGTGCGCGGTTTCTCGAACTTGCCGGCAAGAACGCCGAGGCGGCATTGGTTGCGCGTCTGGCCAGCAACGAAACCCAGCGCGAGCGGTTCGAATCACTGCGCGATCTGCTCGGGCTGGACGAGACGCCGCAGCGGCTGGAGTGCTTCGATATCAGCCACACGATGGGGGAGGCGACGGTGGCTTCTTGCGTGGTTTACGGCCCCGATGGGCCGATCAAGACGCAGTATCGACGCTACAACATCGCCGGGATCGAACCGGGCGACGATTACGCGGCGATGCGACAAGCCCTGGAGCGCCGATTCCGCCGCGCAGAGCCAGAGCCTTCTGCGACGAGCGCCGCGCTCGATGGCGAGGAAGATAAAAATCCGGCGACGGCGAACCTGCCCGACATTTTGCTGATCGATGGCGGCAAAGGGCAGGTGCAGCAGGCGCTCGATGCGCTCACCGCGCTGGCCATAACCGATGTCCTCATCGTCGGCGTTGCCAAGGGGGCCGAACGCAGGGCAGGGCACGAGACCCTGATTCTCGGCGCCAGCGGCAAGAATTTGTGGCCCGGGCCGGATTCGCCTGCGCTGCATCTGATCCAGAGCGTGCGCGACGAGGCGCATCGTTTCGCCATCACGGGGCATCGCAAGCGACGGCAAAAGGCGCGCGACACGAGTCGCCTCGAAGACATTGCCGGCATCGGTGCGAAACGTCGGGCCGCGCTACTCAAGCATTTCGGCGGATTGGCGGGCGTGATTGCGGCCGGCGTCGAGGAGATCGCGCGAGTCAAGGGCATGAGTCGGGAGCTGGCCGAAAAAATTTACGCGCTGTTCCATGGGTGAGGTGTGTAGACTTGGGCACGGTTGGCGCGCGGCGTCGCGCGAAATGCAAAAAACCTTGAGCGCGCGTGTGCCACTCCCTCAATACCGATATTTCGCCATGACATTCGAAACGCCCCGATGCCATTGACCTGGCCGACGATTCTGACCCTGTTTCGCATCGCCCTGCTGCCGGTGATGGTGGTCGTGTTCTACAGCAATTTTCGCGGGGCCAATGTTGCAGCGGCGTTGTTGTTCCTGCTCGCCGCGGTCACGGATTGGCTGGATGGCTTCATCGCGCGACGCTACAACATGTGGTCCGCGTTCGGCGCCTTCCTGGACCCGGTGGCGGACAAGCTGATGGTGGCCGTAACCCTGTTTCTGCTCGTGCAGGAAAACCCGACGCCGTTGCTTGCCGTGACCAGCGCAATCATCGTGGGCCGCGAGATCACGATTTCCGCGCTGCGCGAATGGATGGCCGAAATCGGTGAGCGTACGCGCGTCAACGTTGCGATGCTCGGCAAGATCAAGACCGTGATGCAGATCGTCGCGATCGAAGTGCTGCTCTATCAGCACGACCTCGAAGGGTTGCGGCTTTTCCATGTCGGCGAAACCCTGTTGATGGTGGCTGCGGCCATGACCATCTGGTCGGCGTTCGAGTATCTGCGCGTCGCCTGGCCCGTATTGCGGAACCGGCGTTGAGAGGGGCGGGAATTTCCCGTTCAATTTTTGTTCAATTTTTTGTTGACAGTTTTCTTCGAAAGCGGCATTATTTTGGGCTCACGCGGGAATAGCTCAGTTGGTAGAGCACGACCTTGCCAAGGTCGGGGTCGAGGGTTCGAGTCCCTTTTCCCGCTCCAATTTTCATGTGCCCGTCCGCGGTTGCAAAAACAAGATGACGGTCGTTTGTGGCCGTAAATCTCGCGGCAGAGCTTGCAAACCTCGGCACCAAACCGAGGTTTTGTTTTTTCCGGGAAGCGTTGCTACGCTTCCCGGAAGCCATCATGCAGAGGCGGGGTGGCAGAGTGGTCATGCAGCGGCCTGCAAAGCCGTGTACGCCGGTTCGATTCCGACCCTCGCCTCCATTGATGTGCTTGCTCGGTCGTCCTGGATCGCGGAGCCAAAAGCGGTCGTTCTCGGTCCAACTTCTCGACGGGGTGCTGCCCGGATGGCGAAATCGGTAGACGCAGCGGACTTAAAATCTGTTTTGTCAAGTCCTTTCTGCTAGAACTACCGAGCCAGAAGGTCAATAGTGACAACGGTTTGCGGGCATCCGAGCTGTAGCTTTGCAGCTAGGCTTGACGGCTAGGGGCCAACTAGGCGCCAGTAGATGGAGGTAGGTGTTTTCAGTGCGTTGAGCACTACGCCCGAGTGGTGAAATCGGTAGACACAAGGGACTTGAACAATTTGAGCCTTCGGGGGGAAACGCCCGAAGTGAAGCCCGTCAAAGTCGGCGAACGCCCTGGATGCTTTTGCATCCGAGCCAACGCCGAGCCAAGCCCAAGCTACAGCTTGGGAAGGTGTAGAGAGCAGACGGCGGGCACCTACGGCCGCAAGGCTATGGTGAAGGCGTGCTCCAGGCCACGAACGCCCTGCGTTGAGCAGGGCGGCGGCGAAAGTCGAAGTGGTAAGAAAATCCCTCGCCGAAAGGCGTGCCGGTTCGATTCCGGCCTCGGGCACCAATCCAGAGCCGCCCCTGTTCACGCAGGGGCGGCTTTTCCGTTCTTGGGCTGTGTGCGCTTGAATCCCCGATCCCCCGCCATGAACGCCTCCAGCATGTACGGGATCAACTTCTCTGCATCGACCGCCTCGCCATACGCCTGCGCGTGCAGCGCGGCGTAGCGGTCGAGGTCGGCTTTCAAGCTGGCCGGGCAGGCAAAGGTCAGTTTGACGCTTTCGGTCTTGGGCAGCGGCCCGAGCCGCAGCTTCTTGGTAGTGCTCATTGCGAAGCTCCCCGATTGAAGAACAGCGGCTGGTATGGCCGCAGCACCAGATCCCGGTTGACGATGATTCGCACGGGCAGGCCAGGCCGCTCGGTCAGCGTCGGCTGGATGTTCATGTTGCGTCGGGTGATCTCCTGGCCGACCTGATTGATGCTGTCCTGGGCGCTGTCACGCCCGGCGATGACGATGCGGTTGCCGTCCTGGCGGTTCTCTGGCGCGGCCAGCTCTGCGCCGACGCCCAGCAGCGTCGTCAGCACCGCACCGGCAAAGATGCGGTTCCAGTGCCAGTCCACGTCATCCTCCAAGCCCGCGTAGCCGGCCGGGTCGGTGCCGACAAGGTTGTCGAGCGTCAGCGAGGACGTGTCGGGCAGGATGATCCGGTTCCACACCACCTGCACGCGGCTCTGCCCGTAGCTGACCTGGCTGTTGTAGCGCCCGAGGATGCGCGATCCCTGCGGGATCAGCAGGAACTTGCCCGTGGCCGTGTCAAAAACCGGCTCCGTCACCGTGGCGATCACGTCGCCCGGCAAGTCCGACTTGATGCCCGTCACCAGCGCGCCCGCGATCACGGTTCCGGCCATCACCTGATAGGGCGACGCCGGCAGCGCCAGATTGCCGGAATTGCGGGTTTCCGTAGAACCGGCTTTCAGGAACGCCTCTTTCTGGTCTTGCCGGTTCTGCACGGCGGTCGGGTCGGCGGGCTGGGCCGCCGTCGAGGCAGGCCCAGCAGCGAGCGGATCGAAGGCCGCAAGCGTGCTTGCAGCCCCTGGCGCTGCCTGCGCGACCGTGGCGGCGGTCTGCCCTTGGCCGCCCGAGCGGAAGAACACCGACGAGGCCGCCGCCGCGTCCGCCTCCTTGCGCAAGGCATCTTCGGGATCATGGCCTGGCGGCGAATAGCCCGGCGTCACCGGCTGCTGCGAAGCGACGATGGCCGGGCCAAGGTCGCCGGGCAACGGCGGCCCCAGCTCGGGCACATCGGGCGGCAAGGCTGGTGGCAGCTTCGAGTAGTCCGTCGGCAGCGCATCCAGCCCTTCGGACTTCGAGACGCGATCGACGTTGTAAAGCTCGGTTTGCTCGCCCGCACTGCGTCGCTGCGGTTGTAGCGACCAGATCGTGGCCCCAAGGACGGCGACCGACAGGCCGCCGACGAGGATGGCCAGCGTGCGCCGGTTCAGGCGAGTGACCGGGCGCGGCTGGGCGCGCAGCGCCACCGCTTCCGGCGCGACCTTGCCTGCCTGCGGCGTGGCGAGGTCGGGGGTGTCGTCCTGGCTCATGGTCAGTTCCTCCGCGCAACGCCGTCCGTGCGCTCGATTCGCACCACGTCGCCCTTGTCACCGCCCAAGCGCAGTTCGGCCGCGCCGAACAGCCGATCCACGATGTAGTACGGCGAGCGGAAGCGGTAGTTCACCAGTTGCCCATCGCCCTGAGCACCGATGACAAACAGCGGCGGCAGCTCGCCTTGCGCGATGCCGGCGGGGAACTGGATATAGACCTTCTGCCCGTCGTCGAAGGCGCGCAACGGCTTCCACGGCGGATTGCTGCCGCTGATCGCATAGCGGAAGCGCAGGTTCTCCAGCGACAAGCCGGAGTCCACCGGCGCAGCGGCGCTAGCGGCCTGTGCCTGGCGCTGCAAGGCCAGCATCCGGTCGCGCGGGTACTCCCAGGACACCGATGCCATCCACGTCTTTTCCGTCGAAGCCAGCTCCAGCAGGTACGTCCTGCGGCTGGTGGTGATGACGAGATTGGTTTTGAGGCCCGAGCGAATCGGCTTGACCAGCACGTTCACGCGCAGATCGGCACCGCTGCCGCTGGACGTGTCGCCCACGATCCAGCGCACGGTATCGCCGGCGGCCACCGTCACCAGTTCCTCGCCCGGCTGGAGCGAAACCACGGTCACACGGCCGACGGCCGCATAGACCTGATACAGCGCGCCATCGGTGAAGGGCCAGACCTGAATCGCGTTGACGTAGCCCTCGCGCGTGGGCGCGACGCGGGCCTCGGCATTGGCGCGCGAGACGCGCACCTTCTCGTCGGCCGGCTCCGGCGCGGGCTTGGCGTCCTCGGCTTCGGGCAGCGGCTTCAACTGCGCCGGCATTGGCAGCACCTCGGGCACGGCCACCACTTCCACCGGCGCGGGCGGCTCCGGCAGCGGCTGCGCCTGCACCGGCTCATCGAGCGAGATGGTTGGCAGTAGCTTGCCCTGCGAGGCGCAGCCCGCGAGGGCGAGCAGGATCGCCGGCAAAGCGGATTTACGGAAAAGATCATTCATGGCTTGGCTCCTTCGGAAGAATCCAGTTCGCGGCTCCACGACAGACCGTTGACGTAGATGCCCAGGGGGTTCTTGCGCAGGCGTTCTTCGGTGCGCGGCGGCTGGAGCACGATGGACACCACAGCCGTCCACCGCTCCAGGCCCGCCGCGGCGCCGTTGACGTAACGGCGTTCCGTCCAGCGCACGTTGAAAGAGGTGTCGCTTGCGCGCACGACGCTGGTGATCTGCACTGTCACCGACTCCTTGCCAATGCGCGCGAACGGGTCGTTGACCCGTGCGTAGTCGTTGAGCACCGCCGCGCCCTTGTCGGTCGTGTAGTCGTAGGCGTCCAGCCAGTTCTGGCGGACGACGATGGGGTCGATGGACAGCGAGCGCACCAGCGTCACGAAGCGCGCGATGTGGTGCGCGGTCTGCGCATC
>JAFEFR010000375.1 GCA_018240485.1 Pseudomonadota bacterium | reverse complement strand
GCAATGGCGGGCAAACGCTCACGCGTACCATGATCTTCGAGGCGGTATGGGGCTATCACTTCGATCCGGGCACGAATCTGATCGAGGTGCACATTGCCGGCTTGCGCAAAAAACTGGAGAAGGCGGGGTGCCCACCGTTGATCGAAACCGTGCGCGGCAGCGGATACCGATTCGGCCCTGCATGACGTACAGCCGAAGGCTATTTTTCCGCCATGTTTGCTGAGTTATGGCGTGTCACCAGTTTTCGACTGGCCGTTTTATACGGCGGCGTATTCGCGCTTGGCGTCGTCTTTCTGTTTGTTCTGATCTACTGGCAGACGGCGCGATATCAAAATCAGCAAGTCGACCAGGTATTGCGCAGTCAGGCGCAAGTATTTGCGCAATCAACGACCGAACAACTCGACCGGGACATCACCTACGAAATCGCGCGCGATGCGCGACACATCGGGTTTTTCGGGCTGTTCACGGCGGAGGGTCGCCCGCTTGCCGGTAATCTCGCACGCATTCCCGATGGAATGGTCTGGGATGGAAAACCGCACGCGTTGTCGACCGCCGTGAACGCCGATCTTTTCCCGAGCGCCGTGGAAGTGCGCGCCCTGGGTAGGCCGATGGATGGCGGCAAGCGTCTGGTGGTGGCGCGCGATGTGGCTTTGCTGGAGCAAATCCGGCAATCGTTGTTGCGAGGCTATTTTGCGATTGCCGCCTTCGTGTTGCTGCTCGGCATCGCCGGCGGCGTGTTCTACAGTTGGCCAGCCGTTCGTCATATCCGTGACATCGATCGTGCCGCGATGCGGATCGCCAATGGCGACTATCGCGAGCGTTTGCCGCTGGGGCGGCGCAATCATGAGCTCGATACGCTGGCGCGCATCGTCAACGCGATGCTCGACGAAACCGAGCGGCTGATGGGGGAGGTGAAAACCGCCAGCGACAATATTGCACACGACTTGCGCACACCGCTGACGCGCTTGCGCGCTTCGATCTACCGTACACACCAGTCGATGGAAAAGTCATCCCCGTCGTTCGCCGCCCTCGATCATGCGCTGATCCAAACCGATCTGCTGCTGGCACGTTTTCGTGCGCTTTCGCGCATTTCCGAAATCGAAAGCAAGCGGCGGCACGCGGGGTTTTCGCCGACGCGGCTTGGCCCGATTTTGTACAAGCTGGCGGATTTGTATGAGCCGCTTGCCACGCTGTCCGGGGTTGGCTTCGAAATGAACGTGACGTGCGATCCCGTCGTCGACTGCGACGGCGAATTGCTGTTCGAGGCCATCGGCAATCTGCTCGACAATGCGATCAAATTCACGCCCAAAGGCGGTCGCGTGCAAGTCGATCTTGCGGGAGTGCCGGAGCGGCCGGTGATATCCGTCGAAGATTCCGGGCCGGGCATCGCGCCGGATCAACGCAAATCCGTGCTGCAACGTTTTTATCGCGCGGACGAAGCACGCACCGTGCCGGGCAGCGGCCTGGGGTTGAGCCTAGTCGACGCGATCGTGCGTTTGCACGCCTTCGGCTTTGCTCTCGATGATGCTTGCGCAGGTGGCCTGCGCGCGAGAGTGCTGTGCTGGCCGCAAACGCGGGATCTTCCGTCGTAGCGCGACATGCGTTGTTGTCATGTGCGAAAGCGCGCACTTTGCGGCGCACGCGGCAAACTGACTTGACCGCGTAAATATTCCGTCACATTGCGTTTCTATCATGCGCGCACTGCGGTCGCCGTGCATGCATGCGCATCATGGTCAAACCTTTCCGAATTCGCCACTTGCCCTGAGGTCATCCATGAAAACCGCTCGCTTTCATTCGCCTGCGTTGAAGAAAAGAACTTCGTTGTGTGTGGCGCTGCTTGCTGGCCTTGCCGTGTCGGGTTCCGCGTTGGCGACCGAGGACATCAACCTCACCTGGAACGGTATCACGCTGTACGGTACGGTCGATGTTGGCGTGGGCTACCAGAATCACGGCACCGATTACAGCCCGGACATGTACTACGGACTGGAGTATCTGGTATCGAAAAACAGCAACAAGGCGGTGACATCGATCACCAACAATGCACTGAGTCAATCGAAGATCGGCTTGAAGGGCGTCGAGTCGATCGCCAATGGACTCGATTTCGTGTTCGCCGTCGAGATGGGTTTCAATCCGGCGTCTGGAAGCGTATCCGATGCGTTGAAAGCGCTGACCTACAACAACGGGCGCGCGCTGAGCGATCAAAAAACCGCCGGCGATGGCTCGCGCGCCGGTCAGATATTCAACGGGCAAGGCTGGGCGGGCTTGAGCAGCAAGGAATGGGGTACGCTGACTCTGGGTCGACATACCACGCTGCTCAACGATGCAATCGGCAAGTACGACCCGCAGGGCGGCGCCTATGCGTTCTCGGTGATCGGTTATTCGGGCGCCACGGCCGGTGGCGGCAATACCGAAAACACGCGTGCCGACGATTCGATCAAGTACACGTACAAAAATCAGAATTTCCGTGCCGGCGCGCTGTGGCAGTTCGGCAAGAACAGCGGCAGTCCTGGCGATGGCGGTCAGGTGAATGTCGGTGCCGATTTCGGCGGGCTCTCGATCGATGGCATCTACGCCTTCAAGAACCAATCGGTTGCTGCCGGCTCGCTTAGCGCGGCGCAGCTCGCCCTGCCGGGGATATCGCACGACTCGCTCGCGGCGACGATCTCGGACAACGCGTCGTGGACGCTTGCCGCCGCCTACAAGGTCAATGAGGCGTTGAAACTCTCCGGCGGTTTCGAGCGCATCACCTATTCCAATCCGTCGAATCCACTGGCGGCGAATTTCGAAACGCTCGGCGGCTATCACATCGCCTTCGTCAACAACAACGCGTTTGCGCGCGACAAGGTTCTCAAGGTGACGTGGTTCGGCGGCAAATACAATTTCGACAAAGACTGGAGCCTCGGCGTCGGCTACTACCACTACGACCAGAACGACTACCACACCGCGAGCGTCAATGGTCTGGTTGTCCGCGCACCGTGTTCGGACGCCAGCGCCGCGCAGTGCAGCGGCAATCTCGATGCGCTTTCGGCCCTGGTCGACTATCGCTTCAACAAATACTTCGACGTCTACGGCGGCGCGATGCGCTCGAAGGTTTCCGGCGGCCTTTCCAGCGGCTACTTGCATGCCTCGGTACTCAGTACGGCCGCAGGCATTCGTTTCCAGTTCTAACGCGGCAGTCCGTGCGCGAATCGATTTTCGTCGACCGTCGTAAGGCGGCGCCCTCCCCAGGCCGGAGCAATCCGGCCTTTTTTTATGGCGCCCGATCGCATAATCGCAAGCCCCGCGGCCGGGCGCGGGGCATTCGCGCTCGGAAAGCCCCACGGCTTTCGTCGTCAGCGCGGCGGTTTTTGCAGCAGGGCGGTGAGCGCATCGATTTGCGCGCGATAGCCGTCGAGTACGTTTGCAGTACTCACCGCGAATGCGTTGGCCTGCGGCCAGTCGCGCGCCTCCAGCGCTTCGCGCACGCCGGGTACGGTTTTGACGCCATAGCCCGTCAGCATGCCCGGTGCGTAGATCATGTGCTTGAACCAGTCGCGTCCCGGCAGGCCGGCGCTGGATGTGAGCGACTGCTCCATGCGAGCGATCAGGGTGTTTATCTGCGCGGCCTGCTTTGCCGTTGGCGCCATCTCGCCGTCGATGCGTGCGGCATAGGCAATCTGGAAAGCTTTGGTGCTCGCGCTCAGGTTCTTTGCGGCGAGATCGAGCGGGGCGAAGTCGATGGAGGGCACATCCGACAGGCGTTCCGGTGGCGCGACCGGGCGCGTGGGGTCGGACACCAACGCATACGCGCGCGCATCGAGCAGCGCGTGTTGGGCGTCGGCGCTCTTGCGCTCCTCGTCGGCCAATGCGTGCAGTTGCGCGACGTAGCGATCCAGGGTGGCGCTGAAGTCGCCGAAACGCAGGGGCAGCAGGTCGGCGTTGGCCATGCGCAGCATCACGCGGCCTGCGACCTGGGCCAATACAACTTCGTATTTGAATCCCGGATCGCCGAAGTGGTCAAAGTGGTCGAACGAGTCGTAGAGCGAGTGGTAGACGCCGGCGTCGTCATCCTCGCCGCCGAACCCCAGGTTGAGACTGGCGATACCGAGGTGTTCGAGAAACGCGCTGTAATCCGAACCGGAACCGAGCGCGCCGATCGGCAAGTCGCCGCCCTCGGCGGCGATTTTGGCGTTTTCTTTCGATGCTGCTTTGGCTTGCGGCGACGCCCCGGCAACGCGCATGTGCGCGCGTGCGCGTTCGAGCACACTGACCTGCGTTTCCGGATCGATCACGTCAGCCGCGGCCCGATTGACGAGATGCTGCAGCGAGTGGCTGCCTTCGGCACCGAGAAAGCCGCGCGCGTTGGTATCGGAATTGACGTAGACCACGGCCTTGTCGCGCAATTCGGCGGCGTGCGTTTCCACCCATTCGGTCGAACCGAGCAGGCCGGCTTCTTCGCCATCCCAACTCGTATAGACCAGAGTGCGTTTAGGTTTCCATCCGGACTTGGCCAGCTGACCGATGGCCTTGGCCTCGCCGAGCATCGCCACCGTACCGGACAGCGGATCCCACGCGCCCATCACCCAGCCGTCGTGATGGTTGCCGCGCACGATCCAGCGATCCGGCTCTTGCGAACCTTTCAGGGTTGCGATCACGTCGTACAGCGGCTTGCGCGACCAGTCGGACTTCACCAACAGATGCGCCTTTGCCGGGCCGCCGCCGAGGTGATAGGTGAGAGGCAGCGCACCACGCCAGCTCGCCGGCGCTACGGGCCCGCCGAGAGCCTTGAGCAGCGGCGTGACGTCGGCGTACGAAATCGGCAGCACGGGGATTTTCAGGATCGTTTTCGCATCCTTCAGGGCGAGATGTTTCGCGCCGGGCGTCGAGCCGTAGCCGGGCGTGGTCGGGTCGCCAGGATAGACCTGCATATCCGCCACCGAGCCACGTTGCACCCCTTCCGGCGGACGCCAACCGCCTTGCGGGTAGGTATCGCCGGCGGCGTAACCGTCGTCATGCGGATCGGAGTAAATCAGACAACCGACCGCACCATGTTCGTAGGCGAGTTTCGGTTTCAGCCCGCGCCAACCGCCGCCGTAGCGCGTGATCGCGATCTTGCCCTTGACGCTGACACCGTGCCGATCCAGTTCCTTGTAGTCGTCGGGCATGCCGTAGTTGACGTAGACCAACTCCGCGGTGACATCGCCGTCGGCGCCGTAGACGTTGTAGGGCGGCAGTGCGCCGGGCAGGTTCGAGGTCGAATCGCCGGCGACGGGCGGCTCGTGCAGGGCCGCCTTGAAGGTCGTCGGCGCGATCAGTTCTAGCGCGATCTGCTGCGGGGTAGGATAAAGCGCGTCGAACGTTTCGATGTGCGCATCCCAGCCCCATTGTTTGAACAGGGAGAGCAAGAATTCGGCATTCGCCTTGTTGTGCGGCGCGCCGACATGATTGGGCGCGGCCGCCAATCGTTGCAGCCATTCGCGCATTTCGGTCGCGCTCAATGCCGCATCGAAACGCTTTTCCAGTGCGATTTCGTTCGCCGCGGCGGTGCTGCGAAAACCGAGCAGCGCATTCGTTTCGGGGCGAGGTGACGTCGGTTCGTCGGCGTGGACGGCGCAGGCAACGGAAATTGATGCGGTCAGCGTGGTGAGCAACAGGCGGAAAACAACGGGATGCATGGCGAATTTTCCTCGTGGAAGCATGGCGAGCCGGCCCGATTGGGAACCGCCGCGACCCATTCGTCAAGTCCCGTAAGTTGAGGGAGTACGACAAAGCAGCGCAGCGCATTTCGTTATTTTGCTCTCGCGCATAAGCAAATTCGGCGTGGGAACTTCGACGCTTGGCGATCCGCGGCTATCGTCATCGACATCCAGTTGCAGCGATCTTCGAATACGGGAAATGGCACAACGAATTTCAGCGAAATGGTTGGTGTCTGCGACCCTGATGGCGCAGGCGACCATGGCGAACGCCGTCGATTTTCCCGCAGGCGGTTGGGTGCTCGACCTGCGCTATCGCTGGGCGCACATCGATCAGGATGGCTATGCGAAATCCGCCAATGCGAACACGCTGCGCTTGAGCGTGGGTTATCTGTGGGCGATCGTGCCGCAATGGAGCGCCTATGCCGAAGGCGTGCGCGTGGACGCCTTGTTCGGCGAGCATTACAACACAGGCGCGAACGGCAACACGCATCGGCCGTCCGAAGGCGATCCGCCGTCGAGCGAAGTGTCGAGCGCCTGGATTGCATTCGACAACGGCACGGCGTCGACGCGGCTCGGTCGCCAGTACGTCAGCCTCGACAACGACCGTTTTTTCACTCCGGGCCTATGGCGGCAAAATCCGCAGTCGTTCGACGCCATCGCCGCCGCACTCAAGCTCGATACCGGCACCACGATCCGTTATTACCATCTCGATGAAGCGCAGCGTTCGGTCGGCCACGACTACCCCGATCCGAGTCAACGCAAATGGCAGCTCGATGCAAATCTGATTCATGTCGATCAAGCATTGCCGCTGGGCATGTTGACCGGTTACGGCTATTTCGTCGAGAACGACACGAACGCCAAGTATTCCTGGCGCACGTCGGGCCTGCGTTGGGTCGGGCAATACGCATGGGGCGCCGATGCCGCTCGCCTGACATGGGTGGTGGAGGGGGCGCGTCAGAGCGGTTGGCGCAATAATCCGCAGCGTTATCAGGCCAACTACCGTTTATTCGAGTTGAGTGGGGGCTGGGATGAAGCCAGCCTGAAGCTTGGCGATGAAACGCTTGGCGGCGATGGACGATTCGCCTTCACATCGCCGTACGGCTCGAATCACAATTTCGATGGGTGGACTAGCCAGTTCAAAAGTACACCGTCCTCCGGATTGGAGGATCGCTACATCGCCGCCTTCGGTAAATGGGGCGCGCATCTTGGCTGGAGTGTGACCGTGCATGATTTCTTTGCCGAACGCGCGAATCAGCATTACGGCTCGGAGCTCAATGCCATGATTCGGTACGCGTTGCGCAAGGAACTCACCCTCGAATTCGATTACGCCGACTATCGCCGCCACAGCTACGGCGCATCGACGCGCGCGTTCTGGGCCACGCTCGAGTACAAAATCGGCAAGCAAGGAGGATATTGAAATTCGACGATGGCGACTCCTCGCCGTTCGACTTGCGCGACCGGGGCCGCGTCGTTAGATTGGAGCCGCAGGGAACTCAAGGCGAGGGAGACAACGATGCGCAATCTGCTGTGGATCGGAATGCTTTTTCTGACCGCACCCGCCGCGGCCGACGCTCAGGCGGGCAAGCCGATGCTCGAACTGCATGTCAGCGGGGAAGTTCAGATCGCTCCGGACGGGCATGTCAGCGATTACGTTCTCGCAAGCGATCTGGCCAAGCCCGTCGCCTCCCTCGTCGAGAAAAACGTGCGCGGCTGGATATTCGAGCCGGTATTGATCAACGGTCGGGCGGTCGTGGCGAAAACGGCCGTGAACATGGCCATCAAGGCGGAACCCGTGGACGAGAGCAATTACCGTTTGCGCATCGTCGACGTTCATTTCGGCGGCGCCACGCTCAGCAAGGCGCATATGTACCCTCCGAAATATCCAGCACAGGCCATTCGTGCGGGCGTCGGTGGCAAGGTCGTGTTGGCGTTGCGGTTGGATGAAAACGGCAATGTCGCCGAAGCCGTACCGTACCAAACCAATCTCGATGTCCGCACACGCACCGAAAAAGAAGCCGAGCTTTATCGTCAGATTCTGGAAAAAGCCAGTCTCGATGCGGCAAAGCGCTGGCACTACGACCTCACGGAAAAATACGACGGCAAGCCGATCCGTAGTTCGGTTCTGGTTCCGGTCGCCTATAGCCTGGACAGTCGCGGCGCCAAGGATGGGCACTGGAAATCGTACTTGCCGGGGCCGGTGCACGACATCCCCTGGAAGCACGACGGGCAGGTGGCGGCCAAAGCGGATGCGGCCTCGATTCCCGATGGGTCGGCGCTGTCGCTCGACTCGAATTTCAAGCTCAAGAGCGACGTGATCGGCAAAACGCTGTAGCGCAAGACAACGACAGCGCCGGAATGCAATACCGTTTCGGCGCGACATGGCAAGGCGGCGCGGCATGATAAAATGCGCCCTTGCGCGGCGTGCCGCCGCCGTTTTGCACCAAGGACCGCCATGCCGTTGACCCAAGCCCGCACCATGCCCGGTGTGATGGAGCTGTTGCCGCTCGACCAGATCGCCTTCGCCGAGATGCTCGACACCGTGCGCCGCAACTACGAGCGCTTCGGCTTTCTGCCGATCGAGACGCCGGCGATCGAATACGCCGACGTACTGTTGACCAAGTCGGGTGGCGAGACCGAGCGGCAGGTCTATTTCGTGCAGTCGACCGGCGCGCTCGACAAGGCCGAGGACAAGCGTCCGGAGCTGGCACTGCGCTTCGACCTGACCGTGCCGCTCGCACGCTACGTCGCCGAGCACGAGCACGATTTGAGTTTCCCGTTCCGCCGCTACCAGATGCAGCGCGTCTACCGCGGCGAGCGCGCCCAGCGCGGCCGCTTCCGCGAGTTCTATCAATGCGACATCGACGTGATCGGCAAAGACGCGCTGTCGATCCGCTACGACGCGGAAATCCCGGCGGTCATCTACAGCGTGTTCCGCGATCTCGCGATCGGGCCATTCACGATCTGGCTCAACAACCGTAAGATCATGCGCGGCTTCTTTGAAGGTCTCGGCATCGTCGATACCGAACAACAGGCGCTGGCGCTGCGCGAGGTCGACAAGCTCGACAAGCGCGGTGCGGATTACGTGCGCGACACCTTGATGGGCGAAGGCTTCGACCTGTCGGCAGATGCGGCAAAGAAGATTCTCGATTTTGTGCAGATACGTTCGCACGGCCATGCCGATGCGCTTGCGAAGCTCGATGCGCTGATTCATGACAGTAAAGGGCAGGGCAGCGAGGCGTTCAACCAGGGCATTGACGAACTGCGCGAAGTGCTGGCGATGATTCGCGCGCTCGGCGTGCCGGAGACGCACTACGCGATCAACCTGTCGATCGCGCGCGGCCTCGACTACTATACCGGCACGGTCTACGAAACCACGCTCAACGATCATCCGCAGATCGGCTCGATCTGCTCGGGCGGGCGCTACGAGAATCTCGCCTCGAACTACACCAAATCGAAGCTGCCCGGCGTCGGCATTTCGATCGGCGCGACGCGCCTGTTCTGGCAACTACGCGAGGCCAAGCTGATCGACACCGCGCAGTCGACGGTCAAGGTGCTGGTCACGCAGATGGACGAGGCGCAGTTGCCGGCGTATCTGGAACTCGCCACGCAACTGCGCAACGGCGGCATCGCCACCGAAGTCGTGCTCGACGGCGGCAAACTCGGCAAGCAGTTCAAGTACGCCGACCGCGCCGGTATTCGTTTCGTCGTCGTGCTCGGTGAAGACGAGATTGCCAAGGGCACGGTCACCGTGAAGGATCTGCGCAAGGAAGATCAGTTCGAAGTCGCGCGCGGCGAACTCGTGCGCACGCTGCGCGTGGAGTTGGAGCAGGCCGAGGCTATGGGGTGAAAGCGCTTGCTTTCTGCTTTTGACGTCATTCCCGCGAAAGCGGGAATCCATCTTGATCTTGCTGTGCTTTGGACAAGCAAAATGGATTCCCGCTTTCGCGGGAATGACGACAAGAGTGCGGGAATGACGGCGTAGGATTGTTGTGGTGAACGCCAAGCAACCCGCGGTCTACATCATGGCGAGCGCCGAACGCGCCACGCTGTATGTCGGCGTCACCGGTTGGCTCAAGCATCGTGTCTGGGAGCATCGCGAAGGGTTGGTCGAAGGTTTCACGAAGGAATATGGCGTGAAACAGCTTGTCTGGTTCGAGTTGGCCACGGATTTTCCCTCTGCGATCGCGCGGGAAAAGCAGATCAAGAAATGGAATCGTGCCTGGAAAATCGAACTGATAGAAAACACAAATCCGCAATGGCGTGACTTGTGGGGCGATTTGCTGGACTGAACAGCAAGATGGATTCCCGCTTGCGCGGGAACGACAGCACTACTTGGAAGCGATTGAATGACCGAAAAAAAGATACTTCTCGACGGTTCCAGCCTGACGCGCGCGCAACTGGTCGCGATCGCAAAGACTGGCTGCAAGATCGAGCTCGATCCGGCGCAACTCGCCAAGGTACAGCGCGCGGCGGATTTTCTCGCCGAGCAGGTCAAGCGCGGTGAGCCGATCTACGGTGTGACCACAGGTTTCGGTAGCAATGCCGACAAGCTGCTCGGCGCGCACCGCGCGCGCGACGAGCTGCCGGGCGGCAATCCGGAGCGCCGCGACGACACCTTGATGGAGGAGTTGCAGCACAATCTCGTCGTCACCCATGCGGTTTGCGTCGGCAAGCCGCTTGCGATCGAAGTCGTGCGGGCGATGCTTGCGATTCGCGTCAACACGCTGATGCGTGGGCATTCGGGCATTCGCGTGGCGACGCTGCAATCGTTGGCCGAATTGCTCAATCGCGACGTGATCCCCGTCGTTCCCGAAAAAGGGTCGGTCGGTGCGAGCGGCGATTTGGCGCCCCTGTCACACTTGGCGATCGTGCTGCTCGGCGAAGGCGAGGCGTTTTGTCAGGGCGAACGTCTGCCCGGTGGCGAAGCGCTGAAACGGGTCGGGTTGAAACCGGTGCGGCTGTCGTTCAAGGAAGGCCTCGCGCTCAACAATGGCACCGCGCAAATGCTCGCGAGCGGCGCACTCGCCTGCGCTACGCTGGAAAAATTTCTCGCTACCGCCGATCTCGCCGCGGCGATGACGCTCGACGCATTTGCCGGCCGCAGTTCTGCGTTCAAGGAAGAAGTACACGCATTGCGCCCGCATCCGGGGCAGGTGCGCACGGCGGCGAATCTGCGTCGATTGTTGGGCGATTCGACGCTGGTCGACATTGCCTATCATCTCGTTCCGCGCTTCAAGACGTGGCTCGTCGATTCGTGGAGCGACGCAGCCGATCAAACGCATCGCTTCGACATCGGCTGGGACTACGTGCCACCGGCACAGCGTCACGGCAAGGAGGCCTTTTACGCGCGCTTCATGCCGTTCAAAGGCGGCAAAAAACACCAGCCGCAGGATGCCTACAGCCTGCGCTGCATCCCGCAGGTGCACGGCGCGGTGCGCGACGCGCTTGCGCAGGCGCAACGCGTGATCGATGTCGAATTGAACGCAGTCACCGACAATCCGCTGATTTTTCCGGATGCCGAGAACGCCAACGCGATCGAGGATCAAGTCATTTCGGCGGGCCACTTCCACGGCATGCCGCTCGCGCTGGCGATGAGTTACCTCAAGGCGGCGATACCGGTGCTCGCATCGATCAGCGAGCGTCGCCTCAACAAACTCGTCGATCCCGCGACGAACGACGGCTTGCCCGCGTTCCTCATTGGCAACGAGGACGGCACCGACTCGGGCTTCATGATCGTGCAGTACACCGCCGCGGCGCTGGTCAACGACCTTGCGACGCGCGCGCATCCGGCCAGCGTGTACTCCGTGCCGACCAGCGCGAACGCCGAAGATCATGTTTCGATGGGCACCAACGAAGCACGCCACGTACTCGAAATGCTGGACGATCTCGGGCACGTGCTTGCGTTGGAAATGTATACCGCCGCTCAAGCACTCGAATATCGGCGAGACATGCTCAATGCGGCGCGCACGCTCGCCGCGCGTGGCGACTGGGAAAATCTGGCGACGAAAATTTCCGGCGCGCCAGGTGCGGATCAGGCCGGTTACGTGCAATTCGTCGGCGAGGTGAAGAAGCTCATGGCCGCGCTGGCCGGGAGCGAGGAGTTCCATGCCGGCTCGGCCGTTCGCGCGGCATTCACGAAAATCCGCACAAGGATCGGCTTCATGCAGCGCGATCGCGCGATGGATCAGGACATCAAGCGCGTGTGCGATCTGATTGCCAGCGGTGAATTGTTCGCCGAGCGGGTGGATTGACGCTCGGTACTGCCACGCCGACGCAAAAACGTCGGTTGAGAGGTTGCGTCGCTGCTGACTATTGCTTGCGCGATTCGAGAAACGCCTTGAGCACGACCGCGCCATTGTGCGTTTCGTCGCGCGCCGCATAGACGAGAGTAATGGACGTCGTCGCCAGCAGGCGATCCAGTTCGGCAACGGCAGCCGTGTTGGCGCGCAACTCGGCGGTGTAGCGCCGTGAAAACTCGACGAAGCGCGCGGGGACGTGATCGAACCAGGTGCGCAGCGCCGGGGTTGGTGCGATGTCCTTGAGCCAAAGGTTCAGGTGCGCATTTTCCTTTTTCACACCACGCGGCCACAGGCGATCGACGAGAATGCGGTAACCGTCGTCGTCGGCAGGCGC
>JAFEFR010000374.1 GCA_018240485.1 Pseudomonadota bacterium | reverse complement strand
TGGTGATCGACGGATCGGTGCGCGGTCGCTTGGCACGCCTGGAGCAAGCCTTGACGAATTGACGTTGCGGCGACGTTCGCGTCGCCGACACGGCAGAAGTCACAGGTCAGAAGTCGTTGGGAGTCGCTTTCGTGCGACGAATTCCAATGGACTGCTGACCTTTGACTTTTGACCTTAACCAGAAGCGACATTGCGTTCATCGCGCACGCGCGCAGAGGAAATAAACCATGGCCACCACGCTCAATCCATCCGAAATCAGCGAACTGATCAAGCACCGCATCGAGCAGGTCAAGCTCGCCGCGGAAGCGCGCAACGAAGGCACCATCGTCTCGGTGTCCGACGGCATCGTGCGCATCCACGGCCTCGCCGATGTGATGTCCGGCGAAATGATCGAACTGCCGGGCAACGGCACGGCGCTGGCGCTCAACCTCGAACGCGATTCGGTCGGTGCGGTCGTGCTTGGCGAATACGAGCATCTGCGCGAAGGCGATACGGTCAAGACCACCGGTCGCATTCTCGAAGTGCCGGTCGGCCCGGAACTGCTCGGTCGCGTCGTCGACGCGCTCGGCAACCCGATCGACGGCAAGGGCCCGATCAATACCAAGCTCAGCGCGCCGGTGGAGAAAGTTGCGCCGGGCGTGATCGCGCGCAAGTCGGTGTCGCAGCCGGTGCAGACGGGTTACAAGTCGGTCGACTCGATGATTCCGATCGGCCGCGGTCAGCGCGAGTTGATCATCGGCGATCGCCAGACCGGCAAAACCGCGCTCGCGGTCGATGCGATCATCAATCAGAAGGGTACGGGCATCAAGTGCGTGTATGTCGCGATCGGCCAGAAGCAATCCTCGATCGCCAACGTCGTGCGCAAGCTCGAAGAAAACAATGCGATGGATCACACCATCATCGTCGCCGCGTCGGCGTCCGACTCGGCGGCGATGCAGTATCTCGCGCCGTATTCGGGCTGCTCGATGGGCGAATACTTCCGCGACAACGGTCAGGATGCGTTGATCATTTATGACGACTTGACCAAGCAAGCCTGGGCGTATCGCCAGATTTCGTTGTTGCTCAAGCGTCCGCCGGGCCGCGAGGCGTACCCGGGCGACGTGTTCTATCTGCATTCGCGCTTGCTCGAGCGCGCCGCGCGCGTCAACGAGGAATACGTCGAGAAGTTCACCCAAGGCACGGTGAAGGGCCAGACCGGCTCGCTGACCGCGCTGCCGATCATCGAAACCCAGGCGGGCGACGTCTCCGCCTTCGTGCCGACCAACGTGATTTCGATCACCGACGGCCAGATCTTCCTCGAAACCGATCTGTTCAACGCCGGCATTCGCCCGGCCGTGAATGCCGGCATTTCGGTGTCGCGCGTCGGCGGTGCGGCCCAGACCAAGATCATCAAGAAATTGTCCGGCGGCGTGAAGCTCGCGCTCGCCCAGTACCGCGAACTCGCCGCGTTCTCGCAGTTCGCCTCCGACCTTGACGCGGCGACGCGCGCGCAGCTTGAGCGCGGTCAGCGCGTCACCGAGCTGATGAAGCAGAAGCAGTACGCGCCGCTCTCGGTCGGCCAGCTCGCGCTCTCGTTGTACGCGGCGGAAAAAGGGTATCTCGACGATCTTCCGATCGCCAAGATTCTGCCGTTCGAGGCCGGCCTGCACGCGCATTTCGCCGCCAATTACGGCGACTGGCTTGCGACCGCGAACGACAAGGCCGACTGGAACGACGCCATCGAGGCGACGCTCAAGAAGGGCATCGAAGAGTTCAAGAAGACGGGTTCCTGGTAATCCGCGGACTGGGCCCATTAGCCCGGTTTTTCCGATGAATTGGCGAGCTGGGTGTTTCGAACCAGCCGAAGAATAAAGAGACGATATGGCTGGTGCACGCGAAATCCGAACGAAGATCAAGAGCGTCCAGAACACCCGCAAGGTGACGCGTGCGCTGGAAATGGTTTCGGCTTCGAAAATTCGCAAGGCGCAAGATCTGATGAAGGCCTCGCGTCCGTACGCGCGTGCGATGCGTCAGCTCATCGGCCACATCGCCCGCGCCAATACCGAGTACAAACATCCGTTCTTGGTTGCGCGCGAGGAGGTCAAACGCGTCGGCTACATCGTCGTGTCGACCGATCGCGGTTTGTGCGGTGGCCTCAACTCGAACTTGTTCCGCAAACTGCTCGGTGAAATTCGCGCGTGGCAGGAGAAGGGCGTCGAAGTCGACGTCGTCGCGATCGGCACCAAGGCGAGCGTGTTCTTCCGCCGGCTGAAGGTCAATCTCGTCGGCAGCACCACCCACCTCGGCGAGAAGCCGAAGGTCGAAGCGTTGATCGGCGTCATAAAAGTGATGCTCGATGCGTATTCGGAAAAGCGCATCGACCAGCTCACGCTGGCCTACAACGATTTCGTCAACACCATGACGCAGAAGCCGACGCTCGATCAGCTATTGCCGCTGCCGCCCTCGGCGCAGCTGGAAACAGCGCACGACTGGGACTACATCTACGAGCCGAATGCCGAAATCGTGCTCGATCACGTGCTCACGCGCTACATCGAGTCGCTGGTTTATCAGGCCGCGCTCGAAAACCTTGCGAGCGAGCACGCGGCGCGCATGGTGGCCATGAAATCGGCCGGCGACAACGCGAAGAAAGCGATCGATTCGTTGACGCTGATCTACAACAAGGTGCGACAGGCGGCGATTACGCAGGAAATCAGCGAAATCGTCAGTGGCGCTGCAGCGGTCTGATTTTGTTTTTCCCTTCCCCTGCGGGGGAAGGTGCCCGAAGGGCGGATGAGGGAAGGGCCTTTCACAGATGGAAAGCCTCCGTAAGGGGAAAGGCGTTTCCCTCATCCGGCGCTTTGCGCCACCTTCTCCCGGTGGGAGAAGGAAAATAGGTTTTTTTTGGAGTAACTACCATGAGTCAAGGCAAAGTAGTCCAAATCATCGGCGCGGTAGTCGACGTCGAATTTCCGCGTGATGCAGTGCCGCGCGTTTACGATGCACTCAAGGTCGACGGTACGGCCATTACGCTCGAAGTGCAGCAGCAGCTCGGCGATGGCGTGGTGCGCACGATCGCACTCGGCTCGACCGACGGCCTGAAGCGCAATCTCGTGGCGACGAACACCGGCGATGGCATCAAGGTGCCGGTCGGCAGCGCCACGCTGGGCCGCATCATGGACGTGCTGGGCAATCCGATCGACGAGATCGGCCCGATCCAGGCCAAGGATCATTGGACCATTCACCGTGCGGCGCCGAGCTACGACGAACAGGCGCTCGCCAGCGAACTGCTCGAAACCGGCATCAAGGTCATCGATTTGGTCGCGCCGTTCGCCAAGGGCGGCAAGGTCGGCCTGTTCGGCGGCGCGGGCGTCGGCAAGACGGTCAACATGCTCGAGCTGATCAACAACATCGCGACCCAGCACTCGGGTTTGTCGGTGTTTGCCGGCGTCGGCGAGCGCACGCGCGAAGGCAACGACTTCTATCACGAAATGCAGGAAGCCGGTGTCGTCAAGCTCGACAACCTGCCCGAGTCGAAGGTGGCGATGGTCTACGGCCAGATGAACGAGCCGCCCGGCAACCGCCTGCGCGTGGCGCTGACCGGCCTGACCATGGCCGAATACTTCCGCGACGAGAAAGACTCTGCCGGCAAGGGCCGCGACGTGCTGTTCTTCGTCGACAATATCTACCGCTACACGCTGGCCGGCACCGAAGTGTCCGCCTTGCTCGGCCGCATGCCCTCCGCGGTGGGCTACCAGCCGACGCTGGCCGACGAAATGGGCCGTCTGCAGGAACGCATCACCTCGACCAAGACCGGTTCGATCACCTCGATTCAGGCCGTATACGTGCCGGCGGACGACTACACCGATCCGTCTCCTGCGACCACCTTCGCGCATCTGGATTCGACCGTGGCGCTGTCGCGCGACATCGCCTCGCTCGGCATCTATCCGGCGGTGGATCCGCTCGCCTCGACCAGCCGCCAGCTCGATCCGCTGGTGATCGGCCAGGAACACTACGAGACCGCGCGCCGCGTGCAGGGCACGCTGCAGCGCTACAAGGAACTCAAAGACATCATCGCCATTCTCGGCATGGACGAACTCTCCGAAGAAGACAAGGCCACGGTCGGTCG
>JAFEFR010000373.1 GCA_018240485.1 Pseudomonadota bacterium | reverse complement strand
GGGCAGGGGGTGAGCCCGCCTACATCCGCGATGCTGGCATGTTCCGTCTCGGCCTCGTCGCCCCGTTGGTCAAGCCGGCGCATTTCGCCGGCACGGGAATCGATCCCGCGATGCTCGACGAGGTGCGTATTCCACTCGCGCAACCGCACAAACGCGAGGAACAAATCTGGTTGCCGGGCGGCTTGATCGATGTACTCAATCAACATGCTGGCGTACGTGCGCGCAGCATCGCAGACACCATCGCCAACCGCGCCATCGTCGACGATCCGATCGGCGTGCTGCGTCTGGGCCTGCTGACCGAATCCGAGTATTTCGACAGCGCGAAACGACGCGAACGTCTGTGGAGCGACCTCGGCAGCGGCCAGTTGCCGAACAAGCGCACGATCGAATTGTTGCATGATCGCTTTCACTACGACGCCTCCACCATTGCGCGAACTCCGACCATCGTCTGGTCCTATTTCTCGTTGACCGCGATGTGGCCGGTCGGCTGCCATTTCGCCCTGCCCCCGCTTGCGATCCTCCTGCTCGTGTTTTGCCCTCGAAGGCAACGCCGATTCGCCGTGCTGCTTGCTCTGGTCTGCATCGGCCTGAGCATCGGCCATATGCTTGGGGCACACATCATTTCATTCCGTTATCTGCATCCATTTTCCGTACTCGCCGTCGTTTGTGCGGGCATCCTCGCAAACGCGTTGCTGCCATGGTGGACCCGGATTGCCGCTCCGCGACGGAAAGCCCATAATCGTGACTCGTTGCAACCTTTGATTTCGATCTGACCAAACGAGGGATTTTCCATGTCTGACATCGTCATCGTCGGCGCCAAGCGCACGGCCATCGGCTCCATGCTGGGCCAGTTCACCGGCGTCCCCACACCTGCACTGGGCGCCGCCGCGATCAAGGCCGCGCTCGATCACGGCGGGGTGGCTGCCGATGCGGTTTCCGAAGTCGTCATGGGCTGCGTGCTGCCGGCCAACCTCGGCCAGGCTCCAGCCCGGCAAGCGGCGCTCGCCGCCGGTCTGCCGAAGTCGGCCGGCTGCACGACGATCAACAAGGTCTGCGGCTCGGGCATGAAAGCGATCATGCTGGCGCACGATCTCATCAAGGCCGGCTCGGCAACCGTCGTCGTGGCCGGCGGCATGGAGTCGATGACCAACGCACCGCACATGGTCTCGGCCCGCACCGGGCTGCGTTACGGCGAGGCCAAACTGGTCGATCACATGGCCTGGGACGGCCTGACCAATCCCTACGATGGCCAGTCGATGGGTGTGTTCGCCGAAGCGACCGCGGCCAAATACGGCTTCACGCGCGAGGCGCAGGACGCCTACACGATCGAATCGGTCAAGCGCGCGCAGGCGGCCATCGCCTCGGGCGCGTTCGTCGGCGAAATCGTTCCGGTCAAGGTCACCACACGCAAAGGCGATATCGAATTCGCCACCGACGAACAACCCGGCAAGTCCGATATCGCCAAGATCCCCACTTTGAAGGGCGCCTTCAAGAAAGACGGCACGGTCACGGCCGCCAGTTCGTCGAGCATTTCCGATGGCGCTGCCGCGACGGTGTTGATGAGCGCCGACGAAGCGAAAAAGCTCGGCCTGAAGCCGCTCGCCCGCGTCGTCGCACACGCGACCAACGCGCATGACCCCGAATGGTTCACCACTGCGCCGGTCGGCGCGATCAAAAACGTGCTCGACAAGGCGGGCTGGAAGGTCGGCGATGTCGACCTGTTCGAAGTCAACGAAGCGTTCGCGGTGGTCGCGATGGCGCCGATCAAAGACCTCGGCATTGCACACGACAAGCTCAACATCCATGGTGGAGCTTGCGCTCTGGGCCATCCGATCGGCGCCTCAGGGGCACGCCTCGTCGTCACCTTGCTCCATGCGCTCAAGCAGCGTGGCGGCAAAAAAGGCGTGGCATCGCTGTGCATCGGCGGCGGCGAGGCCACTGCGATTGCGGTGGAATTGCTGTAACCCACGAAATCCGGATATCGCAGGCTTCATTTTCATTCGCTCACGGAGATTGACCATGAAAACCAAATCGATTGTCGTTTTGACCGCTCTCACCATCGCCCTCGCCGCTTGCGGCAACGACGCTCAGCAACAGGCACAGGATGCCGCCGCTCAGGCCAAAGCCTCGGCCGAGAAAGCGGCGCAAGCTACGCAGCAAGCTGCACAGCAAGCTGCGCAAGCTACCCAGCAAGCGGCTGCTCAGGTCGGCCAGGCCGTTCAACAAGGCGCTACCGCTGCCGCCGATGGCGCCGGCAATGCCATGGATGCCAGCAAGCAAGCGGCGGCGAATGCGGCCAGTGCAACCAAAGACGCTGCAGGCAGCGCCTGGGATGCAACCAAGGATGCCGCAGGCGCCGTCGCCGACAAAACCAAGGAAATCGCCGGGGCTGCCGCAGACAAGACCCAAGAAGTCGCCGGTACCGTCGCCGGTGCCGCCAAGGCCGGCGCGCATGAAGTCGCCGAAGGCGCCAAGAATGTGGCTGGCGATGTCAAGGACGCCGCTGTCAACGCCAAGGATGCCGTCAAGGACAAAGTCGAACATCACTGAGCATGATGCGCGATCGCCCTCTCGCTCACTCGCATCGCGCGCGAGGGGGAAGCGGCGCCACAATTGCACGGGGTGATTTCAACCATTTCACCCACGCTGGTGTAAGCTTTGCGGCACGGCAGGCGCAGCCTCACGTGTCCGACTGCCATGATTGTCACGTCTCAACCACTGAAAGAGGAAACCGATCATGCTCCTGAAACACGCCATCGCCGCCGTCGCACTTGCCCTCACCTTGGGCGCATGCAGCGACAACGCCCAGCAGGCCGCCGAGGATGCCGCAGCCAAGGCCAAGGCCGCTGCCGAAGCCACCAAGGCCGCAGCTCAAGCCACTGCACAACAGGCGCAACAAGCCACACAGCAGGCGCAGCAAGCGGTCGAACAGGCCAAGGCTGGCGACATGTCCGGCGCGGCCCAGTCCGCACAACAGGCGGCGACTTCCGGCCAAGGCGCCGCCGCCAGCGCGCAAACCACGGCCGAAACGGCCAAGCAGGGTGCGCAGGATGTCAAGGATGCGGCACAACAAGCCGTAGACGCAACCAAGAAGGATGAGCAGAAGCACTGACCTGCCTCTGGTTCAGCATCGAAATCGGCCGCGCAACGCGGCCGATTTTGTTTATGCTTGCAAGCGGCTCCAGCAACGTTTCGACATCATCGCTGTTTTTAGTGCCATTGCAGAAATCTGGTGCAAGTCATGCCCGCCATCGCCTCGCAAATCGATTCCCGCGCAACCGAATTCCAGGCCAATGCCGCGCGCTTGCGCGCACTCGTCGAAGATTTGAAATTTCAACTCTCGCAGGTCGCGCAAGGCGGTGGTGAGAAAGCCCGCACCAAGCACACCGAGCGCGGCAAATTGCTGCCGCGCGAGCGCGTGCGCGCGTTGCTCGATCCCGGCTCGCCGTTTCTGGAATTTTCCCCGCTCGCCGCCCACGGCATGTACGACGACGACGCGCCGTGCGCGGGCGTGATCGCCGGCATCGGCCGCGTGCACGGCACGGAAGTCGTCGTCGTCGCCAACGATGCCACGGTCAAGGGCGGCACGTATTTCCCGATGACCGTGAAGAAGCATCTGCGCGCGCAGGAAATCGCGCTGGAAAATCGTCTGCCGTGCATTTATCTCGTCGATTCCGGCGGTGCATTCCTGCCGCTGCAAGACGAAGTGTTTCCCGACAAAGAGCACTTCGGTCGCATCTTCTACAACCAGGCGCGCATGAGCGGCCTTGGCATTCCACAAATCGCGGTGGTGATGGGCAGCTGTACCGCCGGCGGCGCCTACGTGCCGGCGATGAGCGATGAAACCATCATCGTCAAAGAGCAAGGCACGATTTTCCTCGGCGGCCCGCCGCTGGTGAAGGCGGCGACCGGCGAAGTCGTGGATGCCGAGTCGCTCGGCGGCGCCGACGTCCACACCGGCATCTCCGGCGTCGCCGATCATTTCGCCGAAAACGACGAGCACGCGCTAGCCATCGCGCGCGACATCGTCGCCAGCCTCAATCGCAGCAAGAAATTGCCGGTGGCAATTCGGCCTTCTGCCGAACCGAAATACGCGACCGAGGAAATCTACGGCTGCGTGCCGAGCGACACGCGCAAACCGTTCGATATCCGCGAAATCATCGCGCGCATCGTCGACGGCTCGGAGTTTCACGAATTCAAGGCGCGTTACGGCAAGACGCTGGTCTGTGGATTCAGCCACATATACGGCTATCCGGTCGGCATCGTCGCCAACAACGGCATTTTGTTTCCCGAGTCCGCACTCAAGGGCGCGCATTTCATCGAGTTGTGCAACCAGCGTGACATTCCCCTCGTCTTCCTGCAAAACATCACTGGTTTCATGGTCGGAAAAAAATACGAGCATGCGGGTATCGCCAAAGATGGCGCGAAAATGGTCACCGCCGTTGCCTGCTCACATGTGCCGAAATTTACCGTGCTGATCGGCGGCAGCTTCGGTGCCGGCAACTACGCCATGTGTGGGCGCGGCTACCAGCCGCGCTTCCTGTGGATGTGGCCGAATGCGCGCATCAGCGTGATGGGCGGTGAGCAGGCTGCCAGCGTGCTCGCCACGGTGCGCCGCGACGGCATCGAAGCCGGCGGCAAGGCGTGGTCGAAAGAGGAGGAAGACGCTTTCAAGTCGCCGATTCGCGAGCAATACGAACGCCAGGGCCATCCGTATTACGCCACTGCGCGCCTGTGGGACGATGGCGTGATCGATCCCGCCGACACCCGCCGCGTGCTGGGTCTTGCGATTTCGGCGAGCTTCAATGCACCCATCGAGAAGCAACGCTACGGCGTGTTTCGCATGTAGACGATGTCCGCGCGAATCCGAACGCACGCGGAAGTGCTTTCCCCCCATCTCACGGCATGTACATGCCGCCGTTGACGTGCAGCGTTTCGCCGGTGATGTAACGGGCAGCGGGTGAGGCGAGAAAGGCCACCGCGTTGGCGATGTCGTCGGCATCGCCAAGGTGGCCCAGGGCGATGTTGGGCAGCAGCGCGTTGCGCTGGTCGTCGGTCAGGGCGCGGGTCATGTCGGTGTCGATGAAACCGGGCGCGACGACGTTGACCGTGATGCCGCGCGAGCCGATCTCGCGTGCGAGCGATTTGGAAAACGCGATGATGCCGGCCTTGGCCGCGGCATAGTTCGCCTGCCCCGGGTTGCCGGTCACGCCGACCACCGAGGCAATGCTGATGATGCGACCGCGACGCGCTTTCATCATGCCGCGCATGACGGCTTTGCTGGTGCGATAGACCGAGGTGAGATTCGTGTCGAGAATTGCCTGCCAGTCCTCGTCTTTCATGCGCATCAGCAATTGATCGCGCGTGATGCCGGCATTGTTGACGAGGAGGGTCACGTTGCCGAATTCTTTGGCGATATCCTCGATCAATGCCTCAACCGAGGCGCCATCGGTGACATCGAGCTTGCGGCCGACACCGCCGTGCACCGCGAGGCGCTCGCCGATGGCGGCGGCACCCGCGTCGCTCGTGGCCGTACCGATCACCTTCGCGCCAAGTGCGGCGAGCTTGTCGGCGATCGCCGCGCCAATGCCGCGGCTGGCGCCGGTGACGAGGGCAACGTCATCTTTCAGATTCAGGGTCATGCAGTGCTCCATTTGCGAGGAGAGAGGCGACTCGGGAAAATCAGGCTTTCCAGTCGGCAATGGTTTGTTGCAAATCCGCCGGGGCGCCGATCGCGCGACCGTCGAGCGTGCGATCGATGCGCTTGAGCAGACCGGTCAGCACCTTGCCCGGCCCGCATTCGGCGACGCGCTTGACTCCGTCGGCGGCGAGCGCGTGCACGCTTTCGGTCCAGCGCACCGGCTGGTAAAGCTGACGCGCGAGCGCGGCACGGATGGAGTCAAGCTCGGCGAACGTCTTCGCATCGGCATTCTGCACCACGGGTATCTTCGGCGCGTGCCAGACGATGCGCTCGAAGCGCTCGGCGAGGCGATCCGCCGCCTCGCGCATGAGCGCGCAATGCGACGGCACGCTGACGGCAAGTTTGATGGCTTTCTTCACGCCGAGTTCGGCAAGGCGCACGATGGCGCGATCGACCGCTTCGGTATTGCCGGCGATGACGAGTTGCCCCGGGGCATTGAAATTCGCCGGCGCAACCACCTGACCTTGGGCAACCTCGGCGCACACCTGGGCGATCTGTGCGTCATCGCCGCCAAGCACGGCGGCCATCGCGCCGACACCCGCCGGCACTGCCGCCTGCATCAGGCGGCCACGCTCGGCGACGAGCGCCGCAGCGTCGGCAAGCGACAACGTTTCGGCACACACCAGCGCCGTGTATTCGCCAAGGCTATGCCCTGCCAGCACGTCCGGCGCCACACCGCCAAGCTGCCGCCATACGCGCCACGCCGCCACACCCGCAGCAAGCAAGGCGGGTTGGGTATTTTCGGTACGGTTGAGCGCCTCGTCCGGCCCTTCCTGTGCGAGCGACCAGAGATCGACGCCAACGCTGGCCGAAGCTTCCTTGAAGGTTTCTTCGACGATACCGAATTCGCCGGCGAGGTCGGACAACATGCCGATCGCCTGCGAACCCTGGCCCGGAAAAACAAAAGCGAGGCGCGCGCGCTCGGAATCGGCATTTCGCGATGGATGAAGGCCATGTTCCAGCGCCGATTCACGTTGTTCATTCATGTCATTCGTCAACCTTCAAGCCCCTATAAATCGGGTGGAATCGAACGCCGCAATGCACGGTCTCCGGCACATTCCGCTCCTTCGATTGCGTAAGCCGCGCTCAGTAGCGCAGCAGTGCCGAACCCCAGGTAAAGCCGCCACCGAAGGCTTCGAGCAACAGCAACTGCCCGCGCCGTACCTTGCCGGAGCGCACGGCGTGATCGAGCGCCAGCGGCACCGACGCCGCCGAGGTATTGGCGTGTTTGTCGACGGTGACGATGACGCGATCCATCGGCATGTCCAGCCGCTTGGCCGTGGCCTCGATGATGCGCAGGTTGGCTTGATGCGGAATCAGCCAGTCGAGCTGGTGCCGATCGAGTTGATTGGCTTCGAGCGTTTCCTCGACCACGCGATCGAGCGTTTTGACCGCCACCTTGAACACCTCGCGGCCCTGCATCAGCACGCGCAGGCCGTGGTTTTTCTCATCGGTGAATCCGGCGGACACGCCAACCGGATTCCACAGCAACTCCTTGTAGCCGCCGTCCGCATGAATGTGACTGGACAGAATGCCCGGTTCGTCCGCGGCCTTGAGCACGACGGCGCCGGCGCCGTCGCCAAACAGCACGCAGGTCGCGCGGTCGTTCCAGTCGAGAAAACGCGACAGCGTCTCCGCGCCGATCACCAGTGCCGTCTTGGCCATGCCGGTGCGGATGAACTGGTTGGCGACGGTCAACGCGTAAATGAACCCGGAACAGGCGGCATTGACGTCGAAGGCGGCACAACCGTTCGCGCCAAGGCGATGCTGCAACAGACAGGCCGTGGAAGGAAACACAAGGTCGGGCGTAGTCGTGCCCAGCACGATCAGATCGATTTCCCGGGCATCGACGCCTGCCGCCAGCAACGCTGCCTGCGCGGCGGCGAAGGCAAGATCACCCGTGGTCTGACCCTCGGCGGCGATGTGCCGTTGACGGATACCCGTGCGCTCGGCAATCCATTCATCGGAGGTATCCACGCGCGCGGCCAGTTCCGCATTGGTGATGACCTGTTCCGGCAAGGCGCTACCGGTGCCCGCAATGCGCGCGTATTTCATGCCCATTCCCCTGTTGCGTTCAGGCACGCAAAAACCTCCGCGACAGACGCGCTGCGGCGGAGGCATGCTTACTGATGTTCATTGCCGAATCGGCAATCACGACTTGCTCGTCGCCCGCAGGCGCGAATCAATCTTCTTCGTGTACCGGCAGCTTGCTGTCGATCACCTTGCGGCCACGGTAGTAGCCGTCCTTGGTGACGTTGTGACGCAGATGAACTTCACCCGAGGTCGGATCAGTGCCGATCTGCTTGGCGCTGAGCGCGTTGTGCGCGCGGCGCATGCCACGACGGGACGGGGATTTACGGCTTTTGGCAACGGCCATGGTGTTTCTCCAGAATATATATCTACAGTTTTACGTTCTTCAGCGCCGCGAACGGATTGGGCTTGGTCGATTCGATTTCGACCGCGGCTTTCCATTCGCGCTGCATTTCCTGCGTGCCCGGCTTCACCGGGAATACCGGCAAGGCCAGAATCAATTCGTCCTCGATCGCATCGGCCGGGCGTAAACCCGCCGCATCGAGCAACAACGGCTCGTAGCCGGCCGGCAGGGCCGCCTCGTCCGCCTCGTCAACGATGAACCCCAGCTTCGCGTCGATCTCGACCGGATATTCGAATCGCTCCAACGTGCGTTGGCAAATCAGCGGCAAGACCGTCTTCGCCCGGACGCGGACGCCAGACACACTGGCCTCGTCCTTGTCGAAATCGAGTTCGTACTCGACATCGCCCGCCGTATCCGCCAAACCCTCCGCCAAACGCCTCATCGCGGACAAGGGCAAACGGCCCGCAAACGTGCGCCTCGCACTCACCATGCGCCAAGGATCGACCAATTCGGGCAAGGTGGGATTCACGGGTGCGCGATGGTAGATTCCGCAGCGCACAAAGTCAATCATTTCGCGGATATAGCCCCGACCGCGTAGCGAAATTTCGATGTGCCGAGGGCGCCGTTTCGGGTGAAAATGCGCCGATGAACTCGCGCCCCGATATCGACCTCGTCCTCGCCTCGACCTCGGCCTATCGCCGCGAACTTCTGCAGCGACTGGGCCTGCCCTTTCGTCAACAATCGCCCCACAGCGACGAGACCGCTCGCCCCGACGAGCCCGCGGGGGCCCTGGCGTCGCGGCTCGCCGCCGCCAAGGCAGCCGCGGTGGCGGCGCGCAACCCCGCCGCGCTCGTCATCGGCTCGGATCAGGTCGCTGCGTGCCCCGATGGCGTGCTTGGCAAACCCGGCAGCGTCGAGACGGCGCGCAAACAGTTGCGCGCAAGTTCCAGTCGCAACGTCCTTTTCTACACGGCGGTTTGCCTGATCGATGGCCGTTCGCAGCGCGAATTCCACGCGCTCGACACGACGACCGCCGTGTTCCGCACCCTGCGCGACGACGAAATCGAACGCTACCTCGCGCGCGAAACGCCCTTCGATTGTGCCGGCAGCTTCAAATCCGAAGGCCTCGGCATTTCGTTGTTCGACCGCATCGAAACGCAGGACCCCACAGCACTGATCGGTTTGCCGCTGATCGCCTTGTGCCGTCTGTTGCGCGAAGCGGGCATTGCGGTGCCGTGACCCACGTCTCACCTGATCGGGCGCGACTTCGACCTATACTCGCATCGTCTACCGCTCGATCAATCTCGCATGTCCATATCGCTCGCCTCGCATCCGCCGCCATCCTCCCTCGACACGGATCTTGCCGCGGCGTTGAGCGCGGCGCTCCGGCAAGTCAACCGCGTGGTATTCGGCAAGGCCGCACAGGTCAAACTGGCTTTCGCATGCGTCCTCGCCGGCGGCCATTTGTTGATCGAGGATCTCCCCGGCGTCGGCAAAACCACGCTTGCGCACGCGCTTGCCGCGACGCTCGGCCTCAGTTTCGCCCGTATCCAATTCACGGCCGATCTGCTGCCCTCGGACATTCTCGGCGTCGGCATCTACGAACGTGCCGACGGTTCGTTCAAATTTCACCCCGGGCCACTCTTCGCCCAGCTCGTGCTGGCCGACGAAATCAATCGCGCGACACCGAAGGCGCAGAGCGCACTGCTCGAAGCGATGGCCGAACATCAGGTCACGGTCGACGGCGCCACGCATTCGCTTCCGGAACCGTTCTTCGTCGTCGCCACGCAGAACCCGCTCGACCTTGCCGGTACCTTCGCCCTTCCGGACTCGCAGCTCGATCGCTTCATGCTGCGCATCGGGCTGGATTACCCCGATCACGAAGCCGAGCGCGCCTTGCTGGCGGCCGAGGACAGGCGCGAACTGATCGCGCAGCTCGCTCCCTGCCTCGATGGCGTTCGCGTCGTCGCCTTGCGCGAAGCGACGACGCGCGTGCTCGCCAGTCCCGCCCTCATCGACTACGTGCAGGCCTTGCTCGCCGCGAGCCGCCGTCACGCCGACATTCGCATCGGCCTGTCGCCGCGCGCGGGGCTCGCGCTCCTGCGTGCCGCGCGCGCATACGCCCTGATCGACGGGCGCGACTATGCCGTGCCCGAAGACGTGCAGGCCGTATTCGCCGCCGTCGCCGCACATCGCCTGACGCCCGCAGCGACGAGCGACATCACGCGCAATGACCTTGCCGCGCAGCTGCTCGCTCGGGTTCCGGTGCGCTGAGGCGCCGCCGTGCGCGCCGCACTCGTCACCGCCTGGACGCATTTGCAAAGGCTGGCAGAGCAGCGCCTGCCTGCGCTCACGCGCCTGAAACGTGCGGAAAGCCTGCCGATCCTGCTGCATCGCCGCCGCATCTATGTCGTGCCTTCACGATTCGGGCTGATTTACTC
Organism: Pseudomonadota bacterium; assembly: GCA_018240485.1. GTDB lineage: Bacteria > Pseudomonadota > Gammaproteobacteria > Xanthomonadales > Rhodanobacteraceae > Rudaea. The sequence goes on along the minus strand of JAFEFR010000373.1, from coordinate 15,899 downwards.
GGCGATGCTGCTGGTCATGCTGATTGGCGCGCTCAATTACGCCAACAATCCTGCCCTGCTGCTGACCTGTCTGCTCGGAGCCGCAGCGTTCCAAAGCGTGTTCGCCGGATTCCGAACGCTTGATGGTTTGCAATTGCAGTCGCTCCAGGTTGGGCCGGGGTATGCGGGCGGCGAACTGCGCATGGCGTTACGATTCGCGACCCTGTCGCCCAAGCGCGGCTTGCGCTTGCGCATGGACGGCCCGTCGGCGGCGAATGCTGCCAATGCCCCGCTCGCTTTCGACTTGGGCGTTGTCGGTGAAAGCGCGATCGAAATCGTCTTGCCCGCGCCACGACGCGGCTGGCTCGCGATCGGGCGCCTGCGCATTTGGACCGCATATCCCTATGGCCTGTTCCATGTCTGGAGTTGGCTGCATCCGGATCAGCGCGTGCTGATCTACCCGCGCATCGAGCCCAACGCACCGCCCTTGCCGCACGCCCATGGCAATACGCAAGCGCGAGCGTTGCGACGCGACGACGATGATTTCGGCGCCTTGCGCGAATATCGCAGTGGCGACCCGCGTCGGCGGATCGCGTGGAAGGCCAGCGCACGTCGGGATCACTGGCTCGTCAAGGAATTCGAAGCGCCGCGCAATCCGGAAATCGTGCTCGACTGGCATTGCCTGGATGGCCTCGATCCGGAAGCGCGAATTTCGCGCTTGAGCGCGTGGGTCGAACGCGCCGAAGGCATGCAACTGCCCTATCGCCTGACTCTGCCGCACACACGACTCGGCCCGGCGCTCGGCTCGCCCCATCGCCACGCCTGCCTGCGCGAACTGGCGCTGATGCCGGGGTACGCACCGTGAGCGGCAACCCATCGCCGCAACTCACACGCCGGCAATTCGACTTCGTCGGCGCCGCCGTATTCGCCGCCACGCTCGCGCACGCACCGCACCTGCCCTTCGTCGTCACCCTCGTGGTTGACGCCATCCTGGCTCTGGCGATGTGGCGCAAACATCGCAATCTGCCTGCGTTGGCTGGCCCGGTCAAACTCGCCCTGATCGCGATCTTCGTCCTGAGCTTGCTGATCGAATATCGCAATCCCTTCGGCCGCGAACCGGGCAGCGCACTCGCTTGCGCCATGCTCGCCTTGAAACTGCTCGAAACGCGCGCCCGTCGCGACGCACTTGCCGCCATCTGTTTCGCCAGCTTCACGCTGATGAGTGCGCTGCTATTCGACACCAGTCTCGTCTTCACCCTGACGGCCTTCCTCGGCGCCATTCTGTTGCTCGCCGCCCTGCGTGAAATCGAGTTGCCTGCCATCACCCTGCCGATGCAAACCAATTCGCTCATGGCGACGTACGGCCCCTCGCTGCGCCTTGGCGCGATGTCGCTCGCACTCGCCGCCCCGCTGGCATTGTGCGGATTCCTGTTCATTCCACGCATGCAATCGCCGCTCTGGCGCACGCCGGACGGTGCCGACGGACGCAGCGGCCTCAGCGACACGATGTCGCCCGGCTCGGTGCAGCGGCTTCTGCTCGACGACAGCGCGGCATTCCGCGTCGGCTTCGACGGCGCGCTGCCGCCGCGATCGCAACTCTACTGGCGCGGCCCGGTGCTGACCGATTTCGATGGCGCAACCTGGCGTCGGCACGAATCCAACCTCCCCGCCAATGCCCTCGATTCGTTCGCAACCGGGGATACGGTCGATTACGAAATCACGCTGGAAGCCAGCGACAAACCCTGGCTATTCGCACTCGACCTGCCGATCCAGACCTCTGCCGACACGCGCCGTGACCGCGACATGAGCCTGACGCGGCGCCAGTCGACGACGGCCCCTTTGCGCTATCGCGTGCGCTCGGCCCTGCGCTATCGTCTGGATGCGAACTTGTCGCCGCAGCAACGCGAAACGGCACTCGCTCTGCCGTCGGATTTCAACCCTCGCAGCCAGCGCCTCGGCACGCAATGGCGTCACGATCTGCACGACGACGATGCCATCGTGCAGGCGGCCCTGGATTTGTTCCACGCTTCGTTCTACTACACGCTCTCGCCGCCACCGCTCGGGCGCGATTCGGTCGACGATTTCCTGTTCGATACGAAACGCGGGTTTTGCGAGCACTATGCAGCCGCCTTCGTCGTGCTCATGCGCGCGGCCGGCATTCCGGCGCGCGTGGTCACCGGCTACCAAGGCGGCTATTTCAACCGCGTCGGCAATTATCTATTGGTGCGCCAATCCGATGCGCACGCCTGGGCGGAAGTGTGGCTTGCCGCTCGCGGCTGGACGCGCGTGGACCCGACCGCAGCGGTGAGTCCGGCGCGCGTCCAGCTTGGCGCCCAGGCGGTGGCCTCGGGCGAGCGCGCCTGGTATCGGGCCGACTGGCTGCTCGCGCTGCGCAATCAGGCCGATTTGATCGATCGTGGCTGGAACAATCTCGTCGTGCAATTCAATACGCAACGCCAGCAAGCCCTGCTCGGCCCGCTTGGCATCGAGCGCATCGATGCGACCACGCTGATCTGGCTGTTGATCGGCACCGGTTGCGTATTGTTGGCCGGCGCCACCCTGTGGACGATGCGTGCGGCACGCCAACGCGCGCTGCCGATCGACATCGCCTACGATGCGTTATGTCGCAAGCTCGCACGCATCGTCGCACCGCGCGGAGTCAACGAAGGCCCCTGCGACTACGCGGCCCGAGTGCAGGCGTCGGGCGCGCTCGGGGCGGCCCGCGCGATTGAAGTTCGCGCCCTGTTCGAGCGCTATGTCAGCCTGCGCTACGCTCGTGCGTTGGCTTCTCCTGCAGAAATACAGTCGTTCGTCCGTAGCGTGCAGCGACTGCGTTTTGCAACCCGCAACTGAACAGGTTCGTGCGCTTGCAATAGTTAACATTCCTGCTTGCCGCGGCCCGCTTAAAATGCGACGGAACGTCCTTCGCATTCGTCTTCCTGATTAGCCCCGACCCTCAGCCATGATAATTCGTCCTGATTCACATCAATCCTCAGTGGAAGCAAACAAACTCCCTCTCCCCCAACAGCTCTATCGTTGGGGGAGAGGGCTGGGGTGAGGGGGGATTTTGATCTTCGGCAATGCAGAGCGAAAAAACGCCCCCTCACCCAACCCTCTCCCCCGAGCAGGCTCGGGGGAGAGGGCTTGCTCCGCGCTGAGATTCAGCGCTAATCAGGCTCGTCTTTGCAGCGACAGTCCTGGTTTGCCCGCAATCGCGAGCGATTATCGCCAGTCTCCATCAACGAGGTGTCCCATGCGTCTTGTACTGAAAACTTCAACCTCGATGCTTGCCATCGGCGCATTCGCGCTCCTCGGTGGCTGCGCCACCATTCCCGCCCCGCTCACAGGCAACGATTTCTCCACGGCCACGCCACAGCAAGTCGTGGCGACGAACGCCGACGGCCAGCGTGTGCGCTGGGGCGGTGAAATCATTCGCGTCGACCCGCATGCCGATCGAACCTGTTTCGAAATCCTCTCGCGCGAGCTCTACGCCGACGCGCGCCCGAGCCGACGCGACAAGAGCGATGGCCGCTTCATCGCCTGCAAGCAAGGGTTTTTCGACCCCGAGGTTTACACCCGTGGACGCGATGTCACCGTCGTCGGCTCGGTGGGCGGCACCGAACGCCGCAAAGTAGGCGACTACGACTACACCTTCGCCAAAGTGGATGCCACCGAGGTTTACATGTGGCCCAAGCGCGCCGCCTACCCGCCCGGTTACACCGATCCATTCTGGGGGCCGTGTTGGGGCAACCCGTTCTGGAGTGGCCCGTACTGGGGCGGCTGCGGCGGCCTGGGCTACGGCGGCTACTGGGGCGGGCCTCCGGTCGTGATCGTGCGCCCGAACCCGCCGCCGAAATCTGGCAAGTAGCCCGCACTGCGACGCTATGCGACGCGGCAACGTCCTTCCTGTAACGTCGATTGGGCGCGCAACGGGGAGACGGAGTCATGCTCGCAGGAAAAAGGCATTCGATCATCGTGCTTGCGGCGCTGGCCGCAGGCTGTACGCCGCCGCCGTCCGCGCTGCGAGGGCGCTTCGCCGACGTACGTCCGTTGCAGGCCGCGACGGGACAGTTCGACGGCACCGACGTGCGCTGGGGTGGAGTCGTGACCGGGTTGCGCGCCATGGATCGTGGCACCTGCCTTGAGATCGCGTGGTACGCCACCGACCGCCAGACCTTGCGTCCGGCGGCCGGTGGCGGCACGAACGCCAACGGACCGTATCATCGCCTGTGGTCGAACGAAGCCTTGCTGCTTGGCGGTCGCACACAACCGCCGCGCTTTCTTGCCTGCGGCGATGGCATGGACAACCCCGACCGGTATTTTCGTGGCAGCGTGGTCAGCATCACCGGCGTGATCGCCACACCAGCCGTCTATTCGGTCGCCTCGGCGAACTGCGGCGATACGCACAATGCGACCTCCGCATCGACCGAGCCGCATGTCCTGTCGCCCGGCAGCCACATCGCCGTGTCGCCTCGAGGTGCGCCCTATACCGCCTCGGCACATCAAGAAGGCAATGATCCATGCCTTGCGCGCCTGCCGGTCGTCGAGGTTGCCGGCATCCATGTCTGGGACAAACCCTTCCCGCCGTCGGTGAATCAGCCCTGGCCCCCCGCCGCAAGTTTCGTTCCGGGGCGATGAAAACCACGCAATGCCATTCGATGCCAGGTCGGCACGAGGATAAAAACCTACGCCGCTTGGTCGGCTCGTCACAGGCGGCATCGTTCAATCGCGACAGGGCTGCCCCAGCGACTCCAGGCTAAAGCGCTCGAATTCGAGTCGCCCCGCTTCGCCTTCGTAGAAGAGGCCGAAACTGCCATCGGGCAATCGCGCCAGCACCGAATACATCGACTCGCCAGCGACGAAAAGGCGACCAGCGTTCCATGTTCGACCCTCGTCGCAGGACAGGCGCACGGTCAACTTGCGCCGTTCGTGCGCATCCGCATTGTTGCTGAACAAAAGCCAGTGCGCCTGCGCGCTATCCGGCATCGCATCCGGCGCCACGCGAATGATGTCGCCATTGTCGTGGGGATCGGGTAGCTGCGCATCCGGCTGCGCTGCGTCGAAGTGAATGCCGCCGTCCTGCGAGCGTGCCACCAGGCGCGCATGCACACGCGCATCGGACGAGCGGATGTTTTGCATGACCGTGCCGTCGGCCAACTCCACTGCTTTGCTTTCGTCGAGCCCGCCGCCGATCGGGGCGCCCATGCGCCAGGTGGCGCCGTGATCGTCGCTGTACGCATTGACGGCATTCAGTCCGTTGTCGCCGCGAAACACGTACGGCTGGATCAACCGCCCACGCGCAATACGGTCACTGGACAACTGAATGCCGTGACCGGAACCGGCGAACATGCCGGCCCATGTCGGATTTTTTATATCGGCGATCAGATCGCGCGGCCCCTGCCAGCTAAGTCCGTCGTCGTCCGACCACATGTAGCGCGGGTGCATTGTCGTGATGCTGTCGAGCGCGTTGCCCGCCTGTGCATTCGCAAGCCCCACCCCGCGCGGCGCGTAGGTAAAAAACAAGAACACCCGCCCGGTATCGCGATCCACAAGCAAGCTGCTGTCGCCCCCGCCGACACCGTTGCCGTAGTGGACGATGCGTTGCGGTGCATTCCAACTTCGACCATTGTCGAGACTGCGACGCAACAGGATATCGATGTTTCCAGGCAGGTCTTTCGAGGAGTCCCAGCGTGCATCGTAGCTGGCCAGTAACGTGCCTGCCCGGGTCACCGCCAACGCGGGAATGCGATAGGTATCGACCCCCGCCTCGCCCGCACGCGCCAGCGTGACGCGCCCCTCGGCGGCAACGTCGCGCTGCGGCGGCGATGACGAGCACGCCGCGATCGACACGATCGCAAACAACACGCTCGACTTCATCCCGGCGGCCAATGCAATGCACGACCGGCGAGCAAATGCAGATGAATGTGATACACGGTTTGCCCACCGTCCCGATTGCAATTCATCACACAGCGATAGCCGTTGTCGGCAAACCCTTCGCGTTTTGCCCACGCACTTGCGGCGAGAACCAATTTTCCAACCAGCACCGCATCGTCTGGCGCGAGGTCGTTCAAAGTAGCGACGGGGTTTTTCGGAATGAACAACACATGCACGGGCGCCTGCGGATTGATATCGCGAAACGCAAGAACGTCGTCGTCTTCGTAAACGATATCGGCCGGAATTTCACGGCGAATGATCTTGCCGAACAGCGTGTCGCCCATGGTGTTCTCCGTCAATGTTCGATGTTTTGGCGCCCACCGAAGGCATGCGCCAGGGTGCCGCGATCGATGAATTCAAGCTCGCCGCCGAGCGGCACGCCATGCGCAAGGCGTGTCGCTCGCACGCCAGCCGCGCGCGCGATCTGCCCGAGCAGATGCGCGGTCGCTTCCCCCTCGACCGTGGGGTTGGTGGCGAGAATCAATTCGCGCACTTCGCCTTCGCCAAGGCGTGTGGCGAGCAAATCGATGCCAAGCTCCTTCGGCCCCATGCCGTCGAGCGGCGAAAGCCGTCCGAGCAAAACGAAGTAGTGCCCGCGATAACCGGTGGCCTGTTCCACAGCGAGTTGATCGACCGGCGTTTCGACGACGCAGAGCAGGCTCGTGTCGCGCTGTGTGTTGGCGCAGGTGATGCAAATGCGATCCTCGCTGAAGGTGCGGCAACGCGTGCAATTGCCGATGCGATCGACGGCTGCGACGAGTTTTTTCGCCAATTTTTTCGCCCCCGCGCGATCGCGCTCGAGCACATGAAAGGCCATGCGCTGCGCCGTTTTCGCGCCCACGCCAGGCAGGCAGCGCAGCGCTTCGATGAGTTCATTCAACAGGGGCGATGACATCGTACTTCGCGATTGCCGACACCCACACGAAATCCGATCGCTACAGAATCGGTCGCGCAAACAGCGGCAATGTCGTTTTCCTCATTCGTGACTGAGCAGGGGGCGGGATTTCCGCACAAGGCGCGTGAAGACGACACCGAAAAACATCAGAATGGCAGCTTGAACCCCGCCGGCAAATTCAGCCCGCCGGCGACTCCGCCCATGCGTTGCTGGCTTTCCGCGGCCACCTTGTTGACGGCGTCGTTGAACGCCGCAGCGACCAGGTCTTCGGCCATCTCCGGATCGTCGATCATCATCTTGCGATCGATCGCGACGCGGCGCACTTCATGGCGACCATTCATGGTGACGTTCACCATGCCGCCGCCGGACACGCCGGTCACTTCCAGTTTGGCGATTTCGTCTTGCGCACGCTTGAGATCTTCCTGCATGCGTTGGGCTTGTTGCATCAATTGCGCCATCGGACCGCGCATGGTTATTCCTCGTATGGGTTGTTCACTTGGTCGACGCCGGTGGATCCGACTTCAACCGATCGGTTTCACGGATTCGGGAATCAAACGCGCATCGAAATCACGCATCAAGGCCTGCACGATCGGATCCTCCCCCAGCGCTCGTTCCGCCGCGATTTGGCGTGCGTCGCGCACCCGCCCGGCCGCCTCTGCCGGCGTTTCCACATTCTGCGTCGTCGCCGCTTTCTCGAAACGTATCTTGATCGCGCGACCGAGCGCGCGACCGATTTTTTCTTCCAATGCCGCAACCAGCGGCGGTGCAGCGAAGTGCTCATGCTCCGTCTTGAGCACCAGGCGTACGGCATTCTGTTCGATTGCAATCAGCGAACAATGCTGAGCCAGCGCGCCGACGGGGCCCTTGAGCCCCGCCGTTTCGATCAACCCACTCCAATCGCCGACATCGGGCGCGGCCACACGCGGCGACGATGCAGCCGCATGGCTTTCGCGCGATTCCGTCGGCTTCGGCTCGGCTACCCCCATCCGCCCCTGCAACGGAGCCGCTTGTGCCGACGTCGATGGCGCCGCGCTGGAAGCGGCGAGCGATGCAACGGCTGTCGCACTCGCCACCACCGGCTCGGCCATTGGCTTGCGTGCCATGGACGCAGATCCCTGCCCGTCCATCTGCGCCGGCCGGAACGCCAACATGCGCAGCAACGCCATCTCGAACCCGGCGCGCATCGTCGGAGCGAGCGGCAAATCGCGTCGACCGACAATGGCCAGCTGATAGTAAAGCTGCGTTTCCTCGGGCGACAACGAGGTCGCCAATGCGGCGATACCCGCCTCATCGCTTTCATCGGCGACGGCGTAGTCGCGCACGAGTTGTTTCAATTGCACGCAATGCAATGCCACCGCGACTTCGTCCAACACTTGCGCGAAGTCGGGCGAAAATTCGGCGAGTCGATCGACTTCCGTCATCAACGCGGCACCATCGCCCGCGTGAACATGCGCGAGCAAGGCGTGTACCCGACCACGCTCGATCGTGCCGAGCATCGCGCGCACCTCGGCAGCATGCACGGCGCCCGCGCCGTAAGCGATCGCTTGATCGAGCAGCGACAATCCATCGCGCAACGAGCCGTCCGCACCGTGCGCAAGCTCGCCCAGCGCCGCCGCCTCGTAGGCAATCTGCTCGGCATCGAGGATGCGGCGCATCTGCCCCGCGATCTGTTCGGGCAGCAATCGTTTCAAGTTGAATTTGAGGCAGCGTGACAACACCGTCACCGGCAACTTCTCCGGATCGGTCGTGGCGAGCAGGAATTTGACATGTGGCGGCGGTTCTTCCAGCGTCTTCAGCAATGCGTTGAACGCCGACTTCGACAGCATGTGCACTTCGTCGATCAGATACACCTTGTAGCGACCGCGCGATGGCGCGTACTGCGCGTTCTCGATCACCTCGCGCACATCGTTCACGCTGGTGTTGCTGGCGGCGTCGATTTCGAGCAAATCCATGAACCGCCCGGCATCGATGTCGGCGCACGTCGCGCACTCACCGCAAGGGTTCGACGATTGCCCGCGCTCGCAGTTCAACGATTTGGCGAAGATACGCGCAATCGTGGTTTTGCCGACGCCGCGTGTACCGGTAAACAAGAAAGCATGATGCATGCGCCCCGAATCGAGCGCGTTGCCGAGTGCACGCACGACATGTTCCTGCCCGACCAGTTCGGAAAACTTTCGCGGCCGCCATTTGCGCGCAAGGACTTGATAAGACATGGATTGGAAACCGACGTTTGCCGTCACGTTCGACAGGCTCGGATTGTCGCAAGTTGCGAGCGTAGTAGCCAGCGCCACCGGAAAGAATTCGTTTGCTTTCGACATCACACCGACAGCGAGCGCCTTGGCGAGTTCGAGAAAAATGAAATGTCGATTATCTACACACCGGCCAGCCCTGGCGACGAAACTGGAGACGGATCATTCAGTTCTTGCACTTCCCGCCGGAGATCCGCAAGCGATCTAAACGACCATAGCGATCGACTCGGTCAACGCCCGCCGGCGGAAGCTGACCAAACTCCCGTATTCGAAACCTGTTTACTCAATCTGGACATACTCATGGCTCAGTGCCCGGATGATCCATGCGGGATCATTGCCGCTCCGCGCAATCGTTGTCGTCCACGCATCGTTATTGGCATAGCGGTTGGCAAGTCTTACATTGTCTCAACCGAAAGCAGTTTCTTGAGCAGCTTGCGATGCGCTTCGCGGATGGCGGAGATGTCGTCTCGTACCGTGTGGTCGTTGCCTTCGAAAATCAGGTGCAGGAAGAGCGCATGCAACATCGGCGCGAAGGCGAGGCGGATCTCCGCAGACATCTCACCCGACCTCATTTTGCCATTCGCAACGCGTTCATCGGCGCGGCGCTGGAACTCCACGATGTAGGGTTTGACGACGTCGCGCCGCCATTGCGCAATCAGGCGTGGCAAACGGGCGCCCTCGGTGATCACGATGCGCAACATCGACAGAATTTTGTGCTCGGCGATCAGGCCGTAGGAGACATCGACCCAGCGGTCGATGGCCGCGTCGTCCATCGGCTGGTCGGAACTCATCCATTGTTCCCACTTCGGCGTGAGCACCTCGCTGAGCAACGCGCGCAGAATCGCCTGTTTGCTGTGATAGTGGGCGTACAGGCCCGATTGCGACAGGCCAGCACGCCGGGCGATCTTTCCGGTGCTGGTGCCTCCGAACCCATGTGTGCCGAACTCGATCAGCGCCGCGTCGAGGATCAGTCGCTTGCGCGCTTCGGGCGTCAGGCGCTCGCGCTTCTTGCGCTGCGCGGCGCGCGCGCGGGTGGGTTTCCGGGTTTTTTGCGTCATACGGGTGTCTCGCAATGAGATCAGCATGCCCGCGGCGCGGATCATCTGAAGCGGCGCGCTGCCGGGTACGGCGCCGACATACCGGATACTAACACTCGATCTATCGTTAGTGTAGTATACTGACCACATGTTAACGATAGAACTATCGGTAATGCAGTTTGCCAGCCAACCGGCACACCGGGAGATCCGGGGCATGACTTGCACTTTGCGACTTCATCGCCATCGATCCTGCCGGAGAAGCCCGCAATGACCGCCCGCTTGCCTCCCCCATCATTCAATCCGGTTTCCACCCTCCAAGGCCACCCGCTGATGAAATCTCCTTCCGTTTCCAGAAAGCGCCTCCTGCCCGCCATCGTCGTTGCCGCCGTCGCTGGCCTGACGTGGTATGGCTGGTCGAAGTACGCCAACCTCGGTCCGGGCGAAGGCTTCATCAGCGGCAACGGGCGCATCGAAGCCACCGAGATCGACATCTCCACGAAAACCGCCGGCCGCCTGCACGACGTGCTCGTCAAGGAAGGCGAGTTCGTCAGGGCCGGGCAGCCGCTCGCGGACATGGACACGACCACGCTCAAGGCGCAGCGCGATGAAGCCGTCGCCAACCTCAACCAAGCCAAGGCAGCAGTGCAGACCGCCGAGTCCCAGGCCTCCCAGCGCCGCAGCGAACTCGAATCCGCGCGAGCCCAGGTCGCTGCAAGGGCCGCGGAACGCGACGCCGCACGCAAGCAGTTCGCGCGCACGCAGAACCTGGCGGGCAAAGGCATGGTCTCGCAGCAGGCGCTCGACGATGCCCGTGCCAGCACCGACAGCAAGCAGGCTGCCGTCGCCTCTGCCAATGCACAGGTCGCCGCTGCGCAAGCGGCGATAGACACCGCCATGTCGCAGGTGGCGAGTTCGCACTCAAGCGTGGATGCGGCCGCGGCAACCATCGCACGCATCGACGCCGACATCGCCGACGCCGTGCTCAAAGCGCCGCGCGACGGCCGCGTGCAGGTGCGCGTGGCCCAGCCCGGCGAAGTGCTTGCCGCCGGCGGACGCGTGCTCAACCTGCTCGACTTGTCTGACGTCTACATGACCTTTTTCGTGCCCGAAGTCGCGGCCGGCCGCATCGCAATGGGCAGCCAGGCGCGGATCGTGCTGGACGCGGCGCCCGGTACGGTGATTCCCGCAACGGTCTCTTTCGTGGCCAGCCAGGCGCAATTCACGCCGAAGACCGTGGAAACAGCGAGCGAACGGCAGAAGCTGATGTTTCGCGTGCGTGCGCAGATTCCGCCCGACCTGCTCAAGCGCTACATCGAGCGGGTCAAGACCGGCATGCCCGGTGTGGCGTGGCTCAAGCTCGACGCAGATGCGCAGTGGCCGGCGACGCTGCAGGTGTCGCCCGCGTTGCTGCAGGCGGCAAACAAGGAATAGGTCATGGCCGCCGCAACTCCACCGCCGGTCGTGCGCGTGCGGGACCTGCGCCTGCGCTACGGCAAAGTCGAGGCGCTGGCAGGCATCGATCTGGAGATCCCGTCCGGGTGCATGATCGGCCTGATCGGCCCGGACGGGGTCGGCAAGTCCAGTTTGCTGTCGCTGATCGCCGGCGCGCGCAAGGTGCAGGACGGCAGCGTCGAAGTGCTCGGCGGCGACATGCGCGAACGCCGCCATCGCGACGCGGTCTGCCCGCGCATCGCCTACATGCCGCAGGGCCTGGGCAGGAACCTCTATTCCACCCTGTCGGTGGAGGAAAACCTGCAATTCTTCGCGCGCCTGTTCGGCCACGATGCCGCCGAGCGGCGGCGCCGCATCGACGAGCTTACCGACGCCACCGGCCTGCGAAAATTTCTCGCCCGCCCTGCGGGCAAGCTCTCGGGCGGCATGAAGCAGAAGCTCGGCCTGTGCTGCGCACTGATCCACGATCCGGACCTGTTGATCCTCGACGAACCGACCACCGGCGTCGATCCGCTGGCACGCGCGCAGTTCTGGGACCTGATCAACAGCATTCGCCGCGACCGCCCGGGCATGAGCGTGATGGTGGCCACCGCCTACATGGACGAGGCCCAGCGCTTCGACTGGCTGGTGGCGATGGACGCCGGCAAGGTGCTGGCCACCGGCACAACACAGGAACTGTTCCAACGCACCGGCACCGATGCGCTGGAAGCGGCCTTCATCGCCCTGCTGCCGGAGGAGAAGAAGCGCGGCTACGCGCCGGTGGTGATCCCGCCGCTGCAGGCGGGCGCGGACGACATCGCGATCGAGGCCAAGGGCCTGACCATGCGCTTCGGCGATTTCGTCGCCGTCGACCACGTCAGTTTCCGCATCCGCCGCGGCGAGATCTTCGGCTTCCTCGGCTCCAACGGCTGCGGCAAGACCACCACGATGAAGATGCTGACCGGCCTGCTCGAAGCGAGCGAGGGCGAAGCCTGGCTGTTCGGCCAGGAGGTCGACCCGAAAGACATCGACAGCCGCCGTCGCGTCGGCTACATGTCGCAGGCGTTCTCGCTGTACAGCGAGCTCACCGTCGCGCAGAACCTGGTGCTGCACGCGCGCCTGTTCGACGTGGCCGAGGCCGAGATCCCGCAGCGCGTGCAGGAGATGGCCGAACGCTTCGACCTCACCGGCAACATGGACAGCCTGCCCGACAGCATGCCGCTGGGAATGCGCCAGCGGCTGTCGCTGGCGGTCGCGATGGTGCACAAACCCGAACTGCTGATCCTCGACGAGCCGACCTCGGGCGTGGACCCGGTGGCGCGCGACGCATTCTGGCGATTGCTGATCGAGCTGTCGCGCCGCGACATGGTGACGATCTTCATCTCCACCCATTTCATGAACGAGGCCGAACGCTGCGACCGCATGTCGATGATGCACGCGGGCAAGGTGCTCGACAGCGACGCCCCCGCGGCGCTGGTGAAAAAACGCGGCGCAAAGACGCTCGAAGAAGCCTTCATCGGCTATCTCATCGATGCCGGTGGCGGCACGCCGCAGGAAAGCCGGGGCGCCGACGGTGGTGCGCCGATGCCCGCGGCCGATGCCGCGGCGCCCGCGCATCGCCGGCGCGCGCGTTTCAGCCTGCAGCGCCTCGTCAGTTATCTGTGGCGCGAGGCGCTGGAGCTGCAGCGCGACCCGATCCGCCTGACGCTGGCGCTGGGCGGCTCGATCCTCTTGATGTTCGTGATCGGCTTCGGCATCAGCATGGATGTGCAGGATCTGCGCTACGCCGTGCTCGACCGCGACCACACCACGCTCAGCCGCGATTACGCGCTGCAGTTGTCGGGCTCGCACTATTTCATCGAGCAGCCGCCGATCACCGACTACGCCGATCTCGACCGGCGCATGCGCAGCGGCGAGCTGTCGCTGGCAATCGAGATCCCGCCCGGCTTCGAACGCGACGTGCTGCGCGGCAGCCCGGTGCAGATCGGCGCCTGGGTCGATGGCGCCATGCCCACCCGCGCCGAAACCGTGCAGGGCTACGTGCAGGGCATGCACCAGACCTGGCTGGCCGAGCAGGCGGCCGCGCGCGGCATCGGCGTCGCGGCCAACGCCAGCGTCGAGACGCGCTTCCGCTACAACCCCGACGTCAAGAGCCTGCCGGCGATGGTGCCGGCGGTGATCCCGATCCTGCTGCTGATGCTGCCGGCGATGCTGACTGCGCTGGCGGTGGTGCGCGAGAAGGAAACCGGCTCGATCACCAACCTCTACGTCACGCCGGTGACGCGCAGCGAGTTCCTGCTCGGCAAGCAGCTGCCCTACGTCGCGCTGGCGATGGTCAATTTCCTCCTGATGTCGCTGCTGGCGGTGACCGTGTTCGGCGTACCGATCAAGGGCAGCTTCCTGGCGCTGGCGCTAGCGGCGCTGGTGTTCGGCTTCGCATCGACCGGCATGGGCCTGCTGGCTTCGTCGGTCACCAAGAGCCAGATCGCGGCGATGTTCATCGCGATGATCGGCACCATCATCCCGGCCACCCAGTTCTCCGGCTTGATCGATCCGGTGTCCTCGCTGGAAGGCGCCGGCAAGTTCATCGGGCAGATTTACCCGGCCACCTACATGGTCAACGTCAGCCGCGGCGTGTTCAACAAGGCGCTGGGTTTCTCCGACCTGTCCGGGTCGCTGTGGCCGATGCTGCTGTCGGTGCCGGTGATCCTCGGCCTCGCCGTCGCGTTGCTGAAGAAGCAGGAGCGCTGAGATGAACCATAGCCGGACGATCACGCGCCACCTTGCCAACATCTTTCGGCTCGGGGTCAAGGAGCTGTGGAGCCTCGCGCGCGATCCGATGTTGCTGTTGCTGATCCTCTACGTATTCACCTTCGCGGTCTATACCTCGGCCACGGCGATGCCGGACACCCTGCACAAGACCCCGATCGCAATCGTGGACGAGGACGACTCGCCGCTGTCGCAACGCATCGACTCGGCGTTCTACCCGCCGCAGTTCCTCACGCCGCGGATGATTTCCATGCCCGAGGTCGACCCGGGCATGGACGCGGGACTGTATACCTTCGCCCTGCACATCCCGCAGGGTTTCCAGCGCGACGTGCTGGCCGGGCGCGCGCCGCAGATCCAGCTCAACGTCGACGCCACGCGCATGAGCCAGGCCTTCACCGGCAGCGGCAGCGTGCAGCAGATCGTGCTGGGCGAGGCCAACGAATTCGTGCAGCGCGAGCGCGGCGCGACCGCGCTGCCGGTCGATCTCGCACTGCGCGCGCGCTTCAACCCGGCGTTGGAGAAAGGCTGGTTCGGTGCCCTGAACAGCATCATCAACCAGATCACCATGCTGTCGATCATCCTGACCGGCGCGGCGCTGATCCGCGAACGCGAGCACGGCACCATCGAGCACCTGCTGGTGATGCCGGTCAACCCGACCGAAATCATGCTGTCCAAGATCTGGTCGATGGGCCTGGTGGTGCTGCTGGCCGCGGCGCTGTCGCTGAACCTGGTGGTACGCGGGCTGCTGCACGTGCCGGTGGAAGGCTCGCTGCCGCTGTTCTTCGCCGGTGCCGCGCTGTGCCTGTTCGCCACCACCTCGATGGGCATCTTCCTGGCGACGCTGGCGCGCAATATGCCGCAGTTCGGCATGTTGATGGTGCTGACCATCATCCCGTTGCAGATGCTCTCGGGCGGGGCCACGCCGCGCGAAAGCATGCCCGAGCTGGTGCAGAACATCATGCTCGCCGCGCCGACCACGCACTTCGTCGAGATCGGCCAGGCGATCCTGTTCCGCGGCGCCGGCATCGGCGTCGTGTGGCCGCAATTCGCCGCGCTGGCGCTGATCGGCGGACTGCTGTTCGCGCTCTCGCTGGCGCGCTTCCGCAAGACCATCGCGCAGATGGCCTGAGTCGATGCCGGCGATATCCATTCCCTTCATGCAAGCAGGAGACTTCAGATGAACAAGACCATGAAAGCGGCCGTCGTACGGGCCTTCGGCCAGCCCCTGACCATCGATGAAGTGCCCGTGCCGCGCCCGGCCGCGGGCGACGTGCTGGTGAAGATCGAGGCCTGCGGCGTCTGCCACACCGACCTGCACGCCGCCGAAGGCGACTGGCCGGTGAAGCCGAATCCGCCGTTCATTCCCGGCCACGAGGGCGTGGGCTTCGTCGCCGCCGTCGGCGCCGGCGTCACTCATGTCAAGGAAGGCGACCGCGTCGGCATTCCGTGGCTGTATTCGGCCTGCGGCTATTGCGAGCATTGCCTCGGCGGCTGGGAAACCCTGTGCGAGAGCCAGCAGAACGCGGGCTACTCGGTCAACGGCGGTTTCGCCGAATACGCGATCGGCAACGCCAACTATGTCGGCCATCTGCCCGCGAACATCGG
>JAFEFR010000372.1 GCA_018240485.1 Pseudomonadota bacterium | reverse complement strand
GCATGGCGTTCAACGAATTGAAAGAAGTTGCGATCGAAGATTTGCTCGGTCGCGATCCGGTGCAACTCGACTGGACGGCGATTCGTACCGGCCTGTCGGGTGCTCGCGTGCTGGTGACGGGCGGCGGTGGGTCGATCGGCTCGGAATTGTGCCGTCAGGTGGCTCGCCTTGGCGTCGCATCGCTGACCGTGCTCGAACTCTCCGAATTCAACCTCTACCGCATCGAACAGGAGCTTCGGCAGGAATTTCCCGATCTCATCGTCAACGCCGTACTGGGCGATTGTGGCGATGCGATCGTGTGCGAACGCGCGTTTTCGCAGATGCGACCGCAGATCGTTTTTCATGCCGCCGCGTTCAAGCATGTACCGTTGCTGCAAACGCAGGTGCGCGAGGCGTTCCGCAACAACGTGCTTGGCACGCAAGCCGTGGCTCAGGCGGCCGATCGCTTCGGCGTCGGCGCTTTCGTGTTGATTTCGACCGACAAAGCCGTCAATCCGACCAGCGTCATGGGAGCGTGCAAACGCGCAGCGGAAATTTTTTGCCAAAACCTGGCGGCAAGATCGCGCACGCGCTTCATCACCGTGCGCTTTGGCAATGTGCTCGATTCCGCCGGTAGCGTCGTTCCGTTGTTTCGCGAACAGATTCGCAATGGCGGCCCGGTGACGGTGACGCATCCGGAAATCACACGCTATTTCATGACGATTCCCGAAGCCTGTCAGCTCATTCTGCAAGCGTGCGTGCTGGGGCGTGGCGGTGAAATTTTCGCACTCGACATGGGGGAGCCGGTCAAGATCAGCTACCTCGCCGAGCAGATGATCCGCCTTGCCAACAAGGTACCGGGACGTGACGTACACATCGTCTATACCGGTTTGCGTCCCGGCGAAAAATTGTTCGAGGAATTGTTCCACCCGCAGGAAAACTACGTCGATACGAGTCACGCGAAGATTTTTCTCGCCCAGCCGCGCAGCATGTCGGCGGATTTGCTCGCAGCCCAACTTGCGCGCGCCGCGCAAGCCGTGCGCGAATACGACGAAGAAACGTTGAGCCGCTGCTTGACGACGCTGTTGCCCGAATTCGCCTGGCGCGAAGAAAGTGAGGCCGAAGTTGTGCCGATTGCGCGTGGAAAGGGATGAGCACGTACGTCCCGAATACGGCGAAAAGTGAATCGAATCCGATAAAATTCGCTGCGGGAATTTGAAAATTCGAAGATTCGATGGCGGACGATTCGTTTTGATCCGCGCGAGAGACTTGCTCAGGAGCGACAATGGCAAAACCGATGCGAAAAGTAGTTTTCCCCGTGGCCGGTCTTGGCACGCGATTTCTTCCGGCGACAAAGACGGTTGCCAAGGAGATGCTGCCCGTACTCGATCGACCTTTGATTCAATATGCGGTCGACGAAGCGGTCGATGCTGGCGCCGACACGTTGATTTTCGTCACCAATCGCTACAAGCACGCGATTGCGGACTACTTCGACAAAGCCTACGAACTCGAATCCAAGCTCTCGCAATCCGGTAAAAAGGAATTGCTTGCGCTGGTGCAAGGCACGCTGCCCAGAAACGTGCGTTGCATCTTCGTCACCCAGCCCGAGGCGCTGGGGCTTGGGCACGCGGTGCTGTGTGCCAAGCAGGTCGTCGGAGATGAGCCGTTCGGCGTGATTCTCGCAGACGATCTCATCTCAACGCACTCGAATGGATCGGCAGGAAAAAGCTGTTTGCGCCAGATGGCCGAACTGTCGATGCGCGAGAACGGTGCGGGCGTCATCGCGGTAGAAGAAGTGCCGCACGATCAGACCGACAAATACGGTATCGTCGATGCGACTGCGCTGAATGATCGTGCCGCAAAGATCAATCTCGTCGTCGAAAAGCCGAAACCGGAAGTGGCGCCCTCGAATCTTGCCATTGTCGGCCGCTATGTATTGCCTTCGCGCATTTTCGAACTGCTCGAAAAAACCGAACCCGGTGCGGGCGGCGAAATTCAATTGACCGACGCCATCGAAGCGCTGCTCGGCGAACGCTCGGTACTGGCTTATCGTTTCGAGGGCACGCGCTTCGACTGCGGCAACAAGCTCGGTCTCGTACAGGCGACGCTGCACATGGCGATGCAGGATCCAAAACTTGCTGCAGCAACGAAAAAATACATCCACGATTCCAGTTGGATCTGAAATGGAAATCGGCAAAGGCCACGTACGGATCACGACGAACGACGCCCCCGCTGAACGAAGAAGCCGTACTCGATTTATCCGTGACCTGAAAAACGGGGCAGGTGAAGATGGACGTGTGCAGGCCAACGAACAAGGACATCGTTTTGCAAGCCATTCCTGCGGAGTTGCCGCAATAAGACGTCTTCTGCTGGGTTTGCCCGTCCGGCGCTACGCGGCTAAGCTTGCGCATTGGTCGAGATCAATTGATCGGGTGATCAGATCGGCAATGGAGTACCGCAACGCCATTCGGCAATGACGAGTTGATCGAGCAGTGCGCCGGCTTCAGCACGACCGGCCTTGGTGTGGATCGGCAATACGATCAAATCGCCGTCGCATGCCCAATTGAGCGCGGCGCGCACGGCGTCGATTTCTTCGATGGCATCGACGATATTTGCCGTGCTCACGCCGCGCGCGATGAGTTCGTCGCGCAGAATCGTGACGACCTCGTCGGCGGCGCGGTCGCGCAAGTGCATCTGCAAATGCTTGAGCGCGACGAAGTCGGGGCGATGGTGCGTGGTGATCACGGCAAGTTCGCGGATGTCCGCGTCCGTGCGATTGCCGGCCTGGCCGAGCACGAGCGCAAGTCGCCCCCGCGCATGCAGGGCGCGCGCGACGTCGAGCAGGCCGTGCAGCCCGTCGGGGTTGTGCGCGTAGTCGACGATCACCGTCGTCGCGCCGAACCGCCAGCGCATCAACCGTCCGGGGTTGTCGTCGTTGCTCGCGCCGAACCACGCGCAGGTTTGCGCGATGACGGCGGCGTCGAGGCCCAGCGCGTGGGCGAGCAGAGCGGCACCGGCGAGGTTGGCGATGTTGTATTTCGCCGCGCCGTTCGCGCTCAGCGGCATCCTGGCGATGCGGCCAAGAGAGTGATCGTTTCCGCCCGCATGCAGGACCAGTTCGCCCTCGCGTACTCCGCAGGTCGCACCGCCTTGGGCGCGATGCGCGACGAGGAGTGGCCGATCGGCATCGAGCGCAAACCACGCCACGTGTTTTCCGTTCTTCGAGTCGTTGATCGCGAATCGCGCATCCCCGCTCTTCGCCACCAACACACCGTCGTCGGCATTGAGCACGAGCGTGCCGTCGGTGCCGAGCGCGTGCGCGACGACGAGCTTGGCATCGGCGAGGTCTGCGAGCGAGTGCACGCCGTATTCGCCGAAATGATCGGCGCTGATATTGGTGACGATCGCCGCCTGCACGCGTTCGACCGCGAGGCCGCGGCGCAGGATACCGCCTCGCGCGGTTTCGAGCACGGCGGCTTCGGCACGCGCGTCGCGCAACGCGGTGCGTGCGCCGGCCGGGCCGGAGTAGTCGCCGCTCGCGACGGTCTCGCCGCCGATGACGACGCCGTCGGTGCTGCTGAATGCGGTGCGCCGTCCCGCGCGCTCGCTGATCGCGGCGACGAGGCGCGTCGTCGTCGTCTTGCCGTTCGAGCCGGTGACGAGGGCGACCGGAATCGCGTGCAGCGAGTTCCATTCGACGGCAGCGGGCGAGAGCAATGCGTCGAGCGGCCAGGTGCGTGCGCCGCTGCCTTCGCCCAGCGTCAGTTCGGTATCGTCGAGAAGAACAGGAAGGCCTTGCCGATGCGCTTCGTCGATCAATGCGACGAGATCGGGCCGGCGCTCGGCGGCGGCCGCGAGGCGCAGCGTCTGCAACGCGAGTTCTTCGTCCCAGATCGCCGGATAGGCGGGTGCATGGAAGAAATCTTCCCTTCTCCTTCCGGGAGAAGGTGCCCGAAGGGCGGATGAGGGGAAAGCGTCGCGGTCCTGATTGACCTCGGCAAGTTCGCTGACACAATTCCAAATATCCGCCAGCACGTTTTCGAGACTGTTCTGTACATCGGTATTCCAATACCGCAACGTCCTGATGCCATGCTCTGCAAGAAATCGGTCGCGCTTCGCATCGTGCTTTTGCGTGACGAGTTCGTTGTGCTGACTGCCGTCAAGCTCGATGGCGAGCTGGAGATCGTGGCAATAGAAGTCGAGCACGTACGGGCCGACGGCGTGTTGGCGGCGGAATTTCTGGTCATGCAAACGACGTGCGCGAACGAACGACCAGATCAACTCTTCGGGGTTCGTCGAGGCGCGGCGCAGGTTGCGGACGAAGGTCAACGTTGCCTCGTCGAAAGGAAGCTTTTTTCCTTTGGCGATGTGTCGCGGCGAGCTGGAAGGCCTTTCCCTCATCCGCCCTTCGGGCACCTTCTCCCGCTGGGAGAAGGGAAGCAGGGCGAGTTCCAGCGCGTACTCGTTGACTTCGGTGGCGGCGAACAACTGGTCTATCGGTGCGGTGAGCGCAAGCGAGCCGGCGCCATCGCGCAGTCTTGCTGCGGTCTCGATTTCAGGCCAGCCCAGCTCGCGGCGCAGGCGTTCGACCTCGCCGCGCCAGCGCGCGACCACCGCATCGTCCACAGCCATACCTGGCGCTGTTTCGAGCACGGCGCCTGGCGCGGGAAAGTAGAGATTGGCGCCGGTCAGACGGCGCGAATCCGCGAATGGAAGTGGCATCGATTGGGCGCAGAGGGTCAGGATAAAAATGGATTCCCGCATTCGCGGGAATGACGTCAAAGGCGGTCTGGCGGTGCGCTGAAGTCAGTCTTCGGTGTCGCGCGCGAAGCGGATGCCGCGCTCGTCGCGGATCAGGCCGTCCATCTCG
Source organism: Pseudomonadota bacterium (assembly GCA_018240485.1). Lineage (GTDB taxonomy): Bacteria > Pseudomonadota > Gammaproteobacteria > Xanthomonadales > Rhodanobacteraceae > Rudaea. The sequence continues at coordinate 2,020 of JAFEFR010000372.1, read as the reverse complement.
ACGACCGTGCGTTCCTCGATCGCCGGCTCGATCGCCGCGACCGGTTCGACGCGCTTGGCTGCGGGCGGCGGCGTGCCTTCGGCGTGGAATTTGGTGATCTGCTTCCACGAGCGCGCGAGCGCGTCGGCGAAGACCAGCAGCAGATCGCCCGGCGCGCCCATCTTGAGCGCGGCGTCGATCGCCTCCTGCTCGTCGGGAATCTGCGTGATCGCCGCCGCGGACACGCCTTTCTCGCGCAGCGCCCTGGCGATGATGCGTGGCACCTCGTCGCCGTCGCGGCCGCGCAGCGCGTCGTCGCGGCGCACGATGTAGTGGTCGAACTTGCCGGCGACCGCCGTCGCGATCTCGACGAGGTCCTCGTCGCGGCGATCGCCCGGGCCGGCGACGACGATGATGCGGCGTCCGCTCACCTCGAGGCGTCCGGCGAGATCGGCCATGACGCCGACCGCGTGCGCGTTGTGGCCGTAGTCCATCAGTACCTTGAACGGATGCTCGTTGAACACGTTCATGCGCCCGGGCGCCTGGAAGAACGTGGTGTCGAACGTGCGCAGACCCTGACGGATCGCGTCGAGCTTGATGCCGAGCGCGAAGGCGAGGCTGGCCGCGACCATCGCGTTCTGCACGTTGTGCAATGCGCGGCCTTCGAGCGTGGCCGGAATCAGATGCGTCCACATCAGCGGAATATGGCTGCCCTTGTCGTACAACGTAATCATCGAACCGTTGACGCCGGCCTCCAGCGCGCAGGCGCGCCCGCCCGCGCGTACGTGTTCGCGCACGAGCGCGTGCGAGGGGTTCATCGTCACGTAGCAGATGACTTTGGCTTCGGTATACGCCGACATTTTCAGCACATGCGGATCGTCGGCATTGAGCACGGCGCAGTCCTTGGCCACTTCGACCGGGATGCGCTTGACCTCGGCGAGCTGTTCGAGCGTGTCGATGCCCTTCAAGCCCAGATGATCGCTTTGCACGTTGAGCACGGCGGCGACGTTCACTTCGGGCACGCCCATGCCCGCGCGCAGCAGGCCACCTCGCGCGACTTCGAGCACGGCGATGTCGATGTTCGGGTCGGCCAGCACCATGCGCGTCGACACCGGCCCGGTCATGTCGCCTTCGACGGTGCGCTGGCCGTCGATGTAGACGCCGTCGGTGGTGGTCAAGCCGGGCGTGTAGCCGGCCATCTTGGCGATGTGCGCGAGCATGCGCGAAGTCGTGGTCTTGCCGTTGGTGCCGGTGATCGCCGCGATCGGCACGCGCGATGGCGTACCCTGAGGAAACAGCATGTCGATGACCGGGCCGGCCGCGTCGCGCGGCGTGCCCTCGCTCGGCGAGACGTGCATGCGGAAGCCCGGTGCGGCGTTGATCTCGCAGATGCCGCCGCCGATGCTCTTGTAGCTTTCGGCGATGTTCGGCGAAAGGAAGTCGACGCCGCCGACGTCGAGCCCGATCGCGCGCACCGCGCGCACGGCCATGTCGCGGTTGTCGGGATGGATGATGTCGGTGACGTCGGTCGCGGTGCCGCCGGTCGACAGGTTCGCGGTCTTGCGCAGCGGCACCACGCGGTCCTTCTCCGGCACTGAATCGAAAGTGAGGCCCGCGCCTTCGAGCATGACGGTTGCCTCGCGATCGAGTTGCAGCTTGGTCAACACCTTCTCGTGGCCGACGCCGCGGCGCGGATCGGAATTGACGATGTCGACCAGCTCGCGCACCGTGCGTGTGCCGTCGCCGACGACGTGGCCGGGCGTGCGCTTGGTCGCCGCAACGAGATCGCCATTGACCACGAGCAGGCGATGGTCGTCGCCGGCGAGATAGGTTTCGACGATGACCGAGCTGGAATGTTCCTGCGCGGCCTTGAAGCCGGCGATCACGTCCTCGTCGCGGCTGATCGCGATCGTGATGCCGCGGCCGTGATTGCCGTTGTACGGCTTCGTCACCACGGGGCCCCCGAGCCGGCGCGCGGCGCGCAACGCGCCTTCCTCGCTGCGTACGAGTTCCTGCTTCGGCACCGGCAGGCCGAGCGAGG
>JAFEFR010000371.1 GCA_018240485.1 Pseudomonadota bacterium | reverse complement strand
TACCGGTTTGCGCATCCTGCTGATCGAAGATCAACGCGACATCGCGGCGAACATCTGGGATTTCCTGGAGCTGCGCGGCTTCGTCATGGATCACGCCGCCGATGGCGCGAATGGCCTGCGCATGTCGCTCGATGGCGACTACGATGTGATCGTCCTCGATCTTGGCCTGCCCAAACTCGATGGCATCGATCTGTGCCGCACATTGCGCCGTGCCGGGCGCGACACGCCCGTGCTGATGCTGACCGCGCGCGACACCCTGCAGGACAAATTGACCGGCTTTGCCGAAGGCGCCGACGACTACGTGGTCAAGCCCTTCGCGATGAAGGAACTCGAAGCGCGCATCCACGCATTGCATCGGCGCGGCCGCAAACAGCACGGCGATTTGCTGCATGTCGCCGATCTCACGCTCGACCCGATCAAGCTCGCCGTCTCGCGCGCCGGCCAACCGCTGGCGCTCACGCGCGCCGGCTTCGTTCTGCTCGAAGCCCTCATGCGCAAATCGCCCAATCTCGTCCGCCATCACGATCTCGCGCACGCACTCTGGGGCGAGGACACCGGCGACATCGCCACCTTGCACACCCATTTGTCCGTGTTGCGCACCGCCATTGACCGACCGTTCGAAACCCACCTGCTGCATACCGTGCACGGCTTCGGCTATCGCATCGCCGAACACGCGGAGGGGTGACATCGGGGCTGCGGTTTCATTCTGGAATGAGTTTTCAATCGTTCGCCATGCCGGCGCATGGCAGGGACATCGGCACGCCGTCGAGCGTGCGCAATCATGCCGCTGCGGCGGCGCGAATGTGCGTCTAGAATACTTTTCGCCCTTCCTCGCCCGGCCAGCCATGCCCACCCACGTCAGCCTGCGCACGCGCGTCGCATTCACCTTCGCCCTGCTCGGCCTCGTCGTCAGCGCGTGCCTTGCTGCAATCGCGCAGCATTTCTCCGCCTCTTACGTCAATCGCGTGGTGCGCGAAATGCTGCGCGTCGAAGGCGATTATCTGCGCGAACGCTACCTCGAAGATGGTGTCATTCCGACCGAGCACTCGGCCCATTTTTACGCGTTTCTCAGCGACAGCGCGCGCAAACCCCCGGAGGATTTCGAGCGTTTCGCACCCGGCGGCCCGTATGAGATCGACAGCGATGGGCCGCAACGTTTCGTCTCCGTCCACAGCGTCGGCGAAAAACGCCTCTATGTGGTGCTCGACATGGGCCTGGAAGGCGTGCGCGAGCGCCGCCTGACGCGCGATCTGATCGCCCTCGTGGTGTTCGGCACCGCGCTCTCGGCCTGGCTCGGCTGGTTCTGGGCGGGGCGTGCAATCGAGCCGGTTCGCCGCCTCGCCAAAAACGTGGACGTGCTTGAACCTTCGCGCCGCGGCGCGGTACGCCTCGCCCCCGACTTCGCCACCGACGAGGTCGGCGCACTCGCCCAGGCGTTCGACAACTACCAGGAAAAACTCTACGGCTACGTGCGCCGCGAACGTACCTTCACCGCCGATGCGAGCCATGAACTGCGCACACCGCTTGCCGTGATTCGCGGCGCGATCGAAGTGCTGCTCGATTCGGGCCAATGCAGCGCCGCCATCGTGACTCGCCTCAAGCGCATGCAGCGCGGCGCCGACGAACTGCGCGACCTGCTCGACGCCCTGCTGGTGCTTGCGCGCAGCGACGAGGCCGAAGCGAACGAAGGCCGCACGCCCGATCTCGACGACCTCGTGCGCAGCTTGCTCGCCGAGCGCCGCGATGCGCTGATCGAAAAACATCTCGACCTGCAACACGACGGTGCGGCGAGGGTTGCGGTCGCCGCACCGCAAAAAGTGCTGCGCGTGATTCTCGGCAACCTATTGCGTGCGACAACCCAGTTCGCCGATGGCGGCGTGTTGCGCGTCGTCGTCGCAGCGGACGCAGTGTGTATCGCTCACGAAGGCCCACCCGCGGCCGCAGAAGCGGAGCGGATCGACGTGCGCGAACACGCGCTCGGCCTTGGCATGATCCGTCGCGTCTGCGAGCGCTGGGGCTGGCGGCTCGAAGAAAGCGTCGCCAGCAACGGCGACCACGGCTTCGTGTTGCACTTCGCTTGATCGCGAGAATTTTTTCAGTACGGCAACAAGAGCCACTTCCCCCGCGCAGACTTCGAAGCGATGTTGGCGTTGGAACCCACTATCCCTGGTGGCGAATCAAAAACGGAAATACAACACGGTTGTTCGAGTAACGGCAGGAACGATTTCCTACTCGATTTCTCGCGCAGGCAGGTGCAGGTCGCTCGTAATTTCGGCGATCGCCTCGGTGATGTCGGGGCCGGGAACCACCGCTGTCGATGCACTGATCGATGCAGGAAGGCGCGCCGAGATGTACCTGGCCAAAAGAAACGACAGGCCGAGGAGTGCGGCGGCGATGAAAAACGTCGCGCCGGCCCAGATACCGTGGTCGTGCGAACCCGAGACCAGCGCAAGCGTGGACGGAAACAGAAACGCACCGACGATACCGGAGATGCTCGACGCGCTCGTCACCGCGCCCTGCAGACGTCCCTGTTCGCGTGGATCGACGAGGTGACTCATCATCGCCTGCGCGGCCGGCTGCGCCGTACCCCACAACGCCGCGACCGGCATCGCCGCCCAGAACCAGTAGCCGGTTGGCGCCAGCGCGTAGAGCGCGAGACCGAGCGTGCCACAGGCGAGGCCGAACAGCAGCGTGCGGCGCTCGCCGAGCCGGGCGACGATGTGCTTGATCAGCACGCCCTGCACGATCGCGGAGAGAACACCGATGAGCGCAAGCGTGACGCCGACCATCAGCGGGCCCCAGCCGAAGCGGTAGTCGGCGTAGAGCACGAAGGTGGTCGGATAGACCATGTGGACGAGCGCGATCAGCGCGGAGACGCCGACCAGACCGAGCACCTGCGGATAGCGCGACAGCAGTTTCAAGGCGCCGAATGGATTTGCGTGCGCCCAGTCGAAATGCGCACTGCGCTTGTCTGCCGTCAGCGACTCGGGCAGCACGAACAGGCCATAGCAGAAGTTGGTCAGGCACATTGCGACCGCGGCCCAGAACGGCAGGCGTGGATGCGCCTCGCCGAGAAAGCCGCCAATCACCGGCGCGATGACGAAGCCGATGCCGAACGCGATGCCGAGCACGCCGTAGGCCTGCGCACGCTTCTCCGGCGGGGTGACGTCGGCGACGTAGGCGTTCGACGCCGAGAAACTTGCGGAGGTAATTCCGGAAATGACACGGCCGATAAACAGCAGCGGCAGCGTGTTGACCAGCGCCATCATGAGGAAATCGAGGCCCAGGCCGAGGTTCGAGGCGAGGATGACGGGGCGCCGGCCGAAACGGTCGGACAGCGCGCCTTGCACTGGCGTGAACACGAATTGCATCGCCATGAACACGACCGAGAACGCGAGATACCACCACGCCGCCATCGACACACTGTTGTCGACAAAGCCGAGGATCAGATGTGGCAGCACCGGAATGATCAGACCGAACGAAAGAACGTCGATCAGCAGGGTGATGAAGATGAAGATCAACGCCGCACGACGGCCGGACGGTGGCGTGGCGGACGCATGCGTTGTGGTGTTGTCCATTCCAATTCCTTCGATCGATGCTGGCGGGGCCGCGCACGGATTTTGCCGGCACCGACCCTCGAGCCATTCTGAACGGTACCGTGTGTGGAGTACCGTCTTATTTGCGGCGCCCCGCGTCGATGTCGATGAAGCGCAGGAACTCGCCGCGCGTGCGCGCGTCGGTGCGGAACGTGCCGAGCATTTGGGAGGAAATCATCGACACGCCGGTCTTGTTGACGCCGCGCGTGGTCATGCACTCGTGCGAGGCATCGATGACGACGCCGACGCCGCGCGGCTTGAGCACGTCTTCGATGCAGTGCGCGATCTGCGAGGTGAGTTTCTCCTGCACCTGCAGGCGACGGGCGAAGATTTCGACCACGCGCGCGAGCTTGGAGATGCCGACGACGCGGTTGGTCGGCAGGTAGCCGACGTGCGCGCGACCGATGATCGGCGCCATGTGATGCTCGCAGTGCGAGGCGAACTCGATGTCGCGCAGCACGACCATCTCATCGTAGCCGGCGACTTCCTCGAACGTGCGCCGCAGTTCCTCGGCCGGATCGTCGGCATAGCCCGAGAACCAGTCCTTGTAGGCATTGACCACGCGCTTGGGCGTGTCGATCAGGCCTTCGCGGGTCGGATCGTCGCCCGCCCAGCGTAATAGCACACGCACCGCATCTTCGGCCTGGGTTTGAGTGACTGGCGGAGATTTGGACGGTTTCTTTTTCATGATGACAAACATGCGCAAAAGAGGGGGGCGCAGTGTAGCGCGATCGCCGCGATCATGCGTTTTTCGCGTCGGGCGCTGGGTGGCGCGTGGCGAATCTCGATCCGGAGTATTTCTACGTACCCTTTGCAAGCGGGACGATCGATATCCAGGTCGGCATACCAAGTGCGGCCATTTCGGCGTTGCGCAAGGTTGCCTCCATGGAAGCGCCGCCGTTCGTGACGGCCTGGCTGGGCTACGCCTACGCCGCATCCGGTGACCGGGTACGGGAGTTGGCCATCATCGAGACGCTGAAAAACACGCGTTGCACGGCATGTTGCGCCGTTGAATCTGGCCGTCGTTTATCTGGGGCTGCGCGATCACGAGCGCGCCCTGACCTGTCTGGAGCAGGCTTACATCGGAGATTCGCAATGGCAACCAGCCTGCGCAGTGATCGCATCTTCGATCCGCTGCGCAAAGAGCCGCGCTTCATCGCTCCGCTCGACAAACTCGGCTTCAAACGGAACGCGTCATAACCGCGCCGGCTCAAAGTGCAAAATGAGTCTTTTTATAATTATGCACTTGTACTGCGGCACACAGAGTTTGCTCGGGTCGCGCAGGATGCAAAGCTGATCCGTCGCGCCATGCATCGGCGGCGGCGGGTATTCTCAAATCTTGTACCCGCGATGGATCGCGACGATGCCGCCGGTCAGATTGCGCACGTCGACGCGCGCGAAGCCGGCCGTTTCCATCATCGCCTTGAGCGTGGCCTGATCGGGATGCTTGCGGATCGACTCGGCGAGGTATTGGTAGCTCTCGGCGTCGCCGGCGATCAACGCGCCCATGCGCGGCAGCACCTGGAACGAATGAAAGTCGTAGAGTTTTTTCAGCAGCGGATCGCGCACTGCGGAAAATTCGAGGATCAACGCGCGTCCGCCGACGCGCAGCACGCGTCGCATCTCGCGCAGCGCCGCGTCCTTGTCGGTGACGTTGCGCAGGCCGAATGCGATCGTCACCGCATCGAAGCTCGCGTCGGGAAACGGCAGCGCCTGCGCGTTGACCTGCGCATACGCCAGGCCGCGCACCTGACCTTCGTTGAGCAGACGATCGCGGCCTTCGCGCAGCATCGCCGCGTTGATGTCGCCGAGCACGACGCTGCCGGTGTCGCCGACCATCGGTAGCAGCAGCGCGGCGATATCGCCGGTGCCGCCGGCGAGGTCGAGCACCTGGTCGCCCGCGCGTACGCCCGAGGTCGCCGCAAACCAGCGCTTCCACAAGCGATGCACGCCGAACGACATCGCATCGTTCATCAGGTCGTATTTCGACGCGACCTGCGTGAACACGCGGCCGACGAGTTTTTCCTTCTCCGCGACGGGTACGTCGCGGTAGCCGAAGTGGGTGGTGCCAGCCGGGTCCGGATTGGTTTCGCTCATGTGTCTATCTTAGCAGCGCCGGGCGCGTCGCCGGCACATGCGTCGGCATCCGATGCGGGCTCAGTGCGCGAGCAACGCCCACAGGAAGATGATCGCACCGATGAGTCCGAGCGCCGTTGAGCCGAGCCAGGCCAGGCGTTTGCGCGTGAGCGCGGCCACGGCGCCGAGCGCGATCGCGACCTGCAGCAGCGCCACCGCATAGGCGAAGTAGTGGTGCTGATGGATCAGGTGATCCGCCTCCCTGCTCTTCTCGTCGCGCGCGTGCTCCAACTCCTCGGCCTTCTTCTTCGCCTCGGCCTGTTCGTCCTTGTAGTGCTGGATGTTCTTTTCGGTGTCGGGCGAGACCGGCTTGTCGTTGCTTGCAAACACGCCCTTCTGCGCCTCGAACACGACCGCCTTGATGCCCTTGGCCTGATAGTAGGCCCACTGATCCGACGCCTGCGCCTGCAGCTGCGCGGCTTCCGTCTTCAATGCCAGCGCCTCGTTGACCGTGCCGCCTGCTTGCAGCGAGGCGATCGCCGCAAATGCCGCGAACAACGCCGTGGTCAGCGCGATCGTGCGCAGCAGCGCGCCGCCTTCCTTCTCGACTTCCTCGTGGATCGCTTCGTGCAGTTTGTCGGTGTCGATTTCGATTTCTTCGGGCATGGCCATCCCCTTGTGGAAGCAACGCCTGCCAGTCTGCCGGGCAGATCGTTAAGGATACTCAAATCCGGTCGCGTTCACGGTTCGCGCGACTTGCCCGCGGCGGCCAGTTCGTCGAGATAGGTCTGCCATTTCTCGACCTGATGTGTGCCGATGTCGTGCAGCACGCTCCAGGAAAAGATACCGGTATCGTGGCCGTCGTCGAAGACCAGCTTCACGCCGTACTGACCGACCGGCTCGATCGCGGCGATGTTGACGTTCTGCTTGCCGAACTGAAGCACGCGTTGGCTCGGGCCGTGACCCTGCACTTCCGCGCTTGGCGAATGCACGCGCAGATATTCGCAGGGCAAGCGAAACGTCTCGCCGGTATCGAAGGCGACTTCGAGCACGCGCGAGGCGCGATGCAGGGTGATGTCGGTCGGTTGCGGTGCGGCCATCGTCGATGCCAACGCGCGCTTACGAGGCCGGCAGCGCTTCGGGCGGCAATGGAATCGGCGGCACGCCGGCGAGACGCGCAAGCAGCAGCATGTAGGCCGTACCGAACGCGATCGAACCGATCGCGGGGAACTCGTAGGCGCCGGTATCCGGATACCAATTGGCGTTCGGATCGATTTCCTGCAGGATCAACGCATCCGGTTCCGCACCGGTCAGGCGACCGACATAGCTCATTTCGCCCGCATCTGTGTCGTCGAGCATGTTGAGCGCGATCAGTGGCGTCTGCGCTGCGGCCGATTGCGCGATCGTCTGCCAGTCGGTCAGGTCGATGCCTTCCATCTGCGGCAGCGCTTCCTCATTGAGCTTGAGCGCTTTCTCGACGAACTCGCGACCGGGATCTTCCTCGATATGGCTGACATCAGACATGGCAATGGCGAGGAAACCATCGAACCGCATCGCATCGGACACTTCCGCGACCAAGGCGAACTCGGCCGACATCGCGATGACGTAGCCGTGCGTCCAGCCCGGCGAGATTTTCTCGCGCATGATGCGCACCGGCACGCGCCCCTCGTAGGCTTCGCGCAGTTGCGCACGCGCGCCGCGACCGCGGAACTGGACGACGTTGTTGCTGTTTTCGCGGTGGTGGTTGATGGTAGCCATTTCTATACTTTTATCAATTGTAGCATCTGTGCATTCCAGCCGTGCTCACCAAGGGGCGAAACGACGGCCAACCGCTAAAGGATGTAGCGGCTCAAATCCTGATCCTGCACCAGCGCCGCCAGATGCTCGTCGACGTAGCTGGCGTCGACCGTGAGCGTTTGTCCGCCGCGGTCGGGGGCCTCATAGGATATCGTATCGAGCAAGCGCTCCAGAACCGTGTGCAGTCGACGCGCGCCGATGTTTTCGGTGCGCTCATTCACCTGAAAGGCGATTTCGGCGAGACGGTGCACGCCGTCGTCTGCGAATCGGAGGTCGACGTTTTCGGTCGCGAGCAGGGCGCTGTATTGCTTGGTCAATGCGCTGTGTGGCTCTTTCAGAATGCGTTCGAAGTCGTTCGCCGACAACGCCGACAGCTCGACGCGAATCGGAAAGCGTCCCTGCAATTCCGGAATCAGATCCGAAGGTTTGGCGAGCGAAAACGCGCCCGAAGCGATGAAAAGAATGTGATCGGTTTTCACCAGGCCGTGCTTGGTCGACACGGTGGAACCTTCGACCAGCGGCAGCAGATCGCGCTGCACGCCTTCGCGGCTGACGCCGGCACCGCCCCACTCGCCGCGCTGCGCGACCTTGTCGATTTCGTCGATGAACACGATGCCGTTTTGCTCGCATGCCTCCAGCGCCTGCTGCTTGATTTCCTCGTCGTTGACCATCTGCGCCGCTTCTTCCTCGATCAACAGCGGGCGGGCCGCCTTGATCGCCAACTTGCGCTTCTGCGTCTTGTTGCCGGCCATCTGCGAGAACATGCCGCGCAACTGGCTGGTCATTTCCTCCATGCCCGGCGGCGCCATGATTTCGACGCCGACATTGATCTGCGTTTCGATCTCGATTTCGCGCGCTTCCAGTGCGCCTTCGCGCAATTGCTTGCGCAGCTTTTGGCGGGTGTCGTTGTCGAGCGATTCGGGGGGCGGCTGATCCCAACTCGACGCGCGCCGCGGAATCAGCGCATCGAGGATGCGCTCTTCGGCGCGATCCTCGGCTTGCGATCTGACTTGGTTCTTGGCCGCCTCGCGCGCCATCTTCACGGCCGCATCGGCAAGATCGCGGATGATCTGTTCGACATCCTTGCCGACATATCCAACCTCGGTGAACTTGGTCGCCTCGATCTTGATGAACGGTGCGTTGGCCAGCGCGGCAAGGCGGCGCGCGATTTCGGTTTTGCCCACGCCCGTCGGCCCGATCATGAGAATGTTTTTCGGCGTGACTTCGTTGCGCAGCGCGGGTTCGAGCTGCATGCGCCGCCAGCGGTTGCGCAGGGCGATGGCGACCGCGCGCTTGGCCGCATTCTGGCCGACGATGTAACGGTCGAGTTCGTCGACGATTTCGCGGGGAGTGAGTGAGGACATGGTCGAAAGAGTGGAGTGGAAGGGGCGAGCGACGAGCGGCGTTGCGGAACGCGGGGTTCTTGCCATGCGCCGCTACAGCTCTTCGATCGTGACGTTGTGGTTGGTGTAGATGCAGATGTCGCCGGCGATGGCGAGCGCCTTCTCGACGATCGCGCGCGCTGGCAGATCGCTGTGCTGAAGCAGCGCGCGTGCGGCGGCTTGCGCATACGGGCCGCCGGAGCCGATCGCGATCAAGCCGTGTTCGGGTTCGAGCACGTCGCCGTTGCCGGAGATCAACAAGGACGCTTCCTTGTCGGCCACGGCCAGCATCGCTTCGAGGCGGCCCAGGCGACGATCGGTACGCCAGTCTTTCGCGAGCTCGACCGCCGCACGAGTGAGATTGTTGCCGTGCTTGTCGAGCTTCTGCTCGAACAGCTCGAACAAGGTGAACGCATCCGCCGTCGCTCCGGCGAAGCCCGCGAGCACGTCGCCCTTGGCGCCGAGCCGACGAATCTTGCGCGCATTCGCCTTGACCACGGTCGCGCCGAGCGTCACCTGGCCATCGCCGCCGATCACGATCTTGCCGTCGCGGCGCACGCAAAGAATGGTCGTGGCATGGAAGGATTCAGACATGTGGGCACCCACGGGCAAGGATTTCCGTAGATGGGGGCGCGTTCGGAGATTCCAAGCGCGCCCGCGCACGAATACGACTATTTGCGACGTCGCGCGCGCGGATGGGCCGCATCGTAGACGCGGGCGAGGTGCTGGAAATCCAGATGCGTATAAATCTGCGTGGTGGCAATGTCGGCATGGCCGAGCAATTCCTGCACGGCGCGCAGGTCGCCCGAGGATTCCAGCAGATGGCTCGCGAACGAATGTCGCAGCAAGTGCGGATAGACGCGGCGCTCGATCCCCTGTGCCTTGGCCCAGGCTTTCATGCGCACGCGCACCGCCGCCGCGCCGATCGGCGCACCGTTCCGACCGCGAAACACCGGCGCGTCCGGGTCGTGCACCGGCACCAGCTCGCGTAGCGCCTTGAGCGCATCGAGCGCTTTCGTGCCGACCGGCACGAGGCGGGTTTTGCGTCCCTTGCCGGTCACGCGCACGCTGGCATCAGCAAGGTCGAGCGCACGCCAGTTGAGGCCGGTCAGTTCGGAAATGCGCAAGCCGCTGGAATACAGCAATTCCAGCATCGCCCGATCGCGTACCGCTTCGGCGCCATCGGTCGGGATTTCGACCAAACGCGAGGCTTCGTCGACATCGAGCACCTGCGGCAACTTGCGCGGGGCTTTGGGCGCGCGCACGCCGGCGGCGGGATCGTGCGCGAGCTCACCCGTACACAACAGGAATTTGAATAGACTGCGGCAGGCGGACAGGCGCGCCTGCAGGGTTTTCGGCGCGATGCCGGCACGATGCTCGCCAGCAATGAAATGGCGCACCCTGTCCGCACGCAAGGCGGCGAAGTCGGCAATGCCGTGCGCGTCGGCGTAGGCGATCAAGCGCGTCAAATCGTGGCGATAGCGAATCAGCGTTTGCGGCGAGTAGTTTCGCTCGACGTTCAAATAGTCGAGAAATCGTTCGACCGTTGCGAACAACGCTGTGCTCATCGCACGTACAAACAACGCTCATGCGGGGACATGACGAGGTACATCGCGCAAAAAAGCGGTGCCGGACACCCCCGTCTGCAGCACGATGGCGCCACTCCGCGGGAAACCGACGTCATCCCGGTCGCCTTGCGATTCGCGCCGCCACGGTTTCGCCGATGAGCTTGAGGAACAGCGTGCCCATGCCCGGATAGAAGCGGTTTGCATCGACGCTGCCGATGGCGAGCATGCCGCTGGGTGTTTCCTTGTCACCGAGCGGCAGCAATGCCGACGAGCGCACCTGCTCGGCCTTCGCGCCGAACAAGAAATCGAGTTTGTTTTCCTGCAAGCGCCCGCACAACGCTTCGTCCTGGCGGAAGAATTCGGCGAACTCGGGCAGCGCCGGCACGCCTTGCGGCTGCACGATCAACCATTCCGCCGCCGGCAGTTCGGGGTCGGCGTGAAACAGGACGAGGCAGACGAATTCAGTGGAAAAATCCTCGCGCAAGCCGGCGACGATGCGGCGCACACTGCCGGCCAGCGTCGTTTCGCGCATCAACGATACATTGAGCGCATGCACACGCTGCACGAGTTGCTCGTTGTCGTTGGCGATGTGGACGAGCTCGGTCAAGCGCCGACCCAGTTCGCGATTTTTGTCGCGCAACACGTCGAGCTGATAACTGGCGAGCGAAGTCGTCTTGCCTTCTTCGCGGGGCGGCAAGAGGGTCAGCGCGAGATCGGGGTACTCGTGCAGAAAGGTCGGATGGCGGCGCAGGTAGCTCGCGACTTCGGCCGCCGTGACGCCATCCTTGATCGTGAAGTCATTCATTCCAAGTTCCTTCGTAGACGAATTCAGCCGGCCCGGTCATCCACAAGGTGTGGCCAGGGCCGTGCCAATGGATTTGCAAACGTCCGCCCGGAAGATCGACGGCAACCCTTTCATCGAGACGCCCGCGCCGACGCAGCACGGCGACGGCGGCGCATGCGCCGGTGCCGCATGCCAACGTCTCGCCGACGCCGCGTTCGCGCACGCGCAAACGCACCTGCGCGCGATCGACGATCTGAACAACGCCCACATTGCAACTTTGTGGAAAAAGCGCCGAAGTGGATAATGTCGCACCGAACGCGACCAGCGGTGCGGCGGTTACATCGGCCGCTTCGATCACCGCGTGCGGATTGCCCATCGACACCGCGCCGAATTCGATGTGCTCACCATCGATTACCGTCGCGTACGTCTCGGCGGCAGGCAACGCCAGCGGAATGCGCGCCGGATCAAAGCACGGCTCGCCCATGTCGACGCGCACACGGCCATCGTCGAGCAATTCGACGCCGACCGGCCCAGACGGGCTTTCCAAGCGCGCTGCGCCGGCACCGAGCGCGCCCGCACGCCGCAGCCAGGCCGCGACGCAGCGCACTCCATTGCCGCACTGCCCCGAGATCGAACCGTCCGCGTTGTAGATGCCGTAGTAAAACAGGCAGGACGTATCGCGCGCCGGCTCGACCGTCAACAATTGATCGAAGCCGATGCCGACATGGCGGTCGGCCATGCGCGCGATCTGCCCGGCACTCAACGCAAACGGTCGCGCACGACAATCGAGCACGACGAAGTCGTTGCCGATGCCATGCATTTTGGTGAAATGCAGACTCATCACCAGTGCGTCGCGTTTCAATGCGGGTCGGCTGCGCTATCCACCGATGTCTTCTGCGCAGGTCGGGTGTCGTTTCCGACCTGTTCCTTCTTCCTGTCCTTTTCCTGCTGCTGCTCCGGCGTTTTGTCGGGCAAGACAAGCGGACCCTTGTTGCCGCAGGCGGCAAGCTCGACAAAAGTCGAGCAGACTAGAACGGTCAGACGAATCCGGCGGAGCATGGGCAGGCTCATCGAAGGGCGATACCGGAAGTATAACCGTACTAACCCTCGGGGATTTTCTGTCGACTGGCGTGGACTCCACATCGATGCAGAACGTCGAGAATTTCCGCAACCAATTGCCGAGACTTGGATTTATCGAACGACTGCTGCGAAAAAGAGGCACTCATGGAGGCACATTTACAAAATTCGCGCCGCTGACAGCAATCATCGGCCGGCGTCAGCGGTGGAGCCTATCTGCAAGACTGCCGGATTCTGCACCTGCCGCAACAGCCTTTCCAAGTCGGCAGCAAAGTCGACCGGCAAGGCGCGCGGTGAGTCGGTCATTCCCTTGATGATTTCACTTTGTCGTGATGGAGCGACCGCGCCGTAGCTGAGAAACGTTATCAGCACGCCCTCCTGCCCCAAATTCTGCGGCCTCGCCTTGAATTTCTCTGGTGTTCTTGTGGACGTGCAGCAGTTTGGCCACTTCTTCGACCGAGTAGTTGCGGTGGATTTTCACCAGCCGCGGATTGCGCGAGCGACGCGACGCGGCAGACGCTTACTTCGAGATGCCG